>CAYXFW010000440.1:0-3314 GCA_964464305.1 uncultured Verrucomicrobiota bacterium | reverse complement strand
CAGGAAGGCGTCATCATCATCGCCGCGACGAACCGTCCGGACGTTCTCGACCCCGCGCTCCTGCGGCCCGGCCGGTTCGACCGGCAGATCGTCGTCGACCTGCCCTCGCTCGACGGCCGCGAGATGATCCTGAAGATCCACGCCCGCCGCGTGCAGCTCGCGGCCAGCGCCGACCTCCGGCGCATCGCCCGGGGCACGCCCGGCTTCTCGGGCGCCGACCTCGCCAACCTGATCAACGAGGCCGCCCTGCTGGCCGCGCGGCGCGGCGCCGACTCGATCCACCAGGTCGACCTCGAGGAGTCCCGCGACAAGGTGCGCTGGGGACGCGAGCGCCGCAGCCGGCTGCTCGACGACAAGGAAAAGCGCCTCACCGCCTACCACGAGGCCGGCCACGCGGTCGTCCTGCAGGTGGGCGGCGGCGAGCCGCTGCACAAGGTGACCATCATCCCCCGCGGCCAGTCGCTCGGCTCGACCATGCAACTGCCGGAGAAGGACCGCTACACCGAGAGCCGCAGCAAGCTCGAACTGATGATCCGCGGGCTCATGGGCGGGCGCGTGGCCGAGGAGCTGATCTTCGGCGACGTGACGACCGGCGCGCAGATGGATTTCCGCCAGGCCACGCATATCGCCCGCATGATGGTCTGCGAATGGGGCATGAGCGAGCTCCTCGGCCCGCAGACCTACGCCGAACGGGAGGAGCTCCTGTTCCTGGGACGCGAGGTGTCGCGGACGCAGACGTTCAGCGAGGAGACGGCGAGCCGGATCGATGCCGAGGTCAGCCGCATCCTTCGCGAGGGACACGACACGGCCCGGAGGATCCTCGAGAACAACCTCGAGGCCTTGAACACCGTGGCGCGCCTGCTGCTCGAGAAGGAAACCCTCGACGGACAGGACGTCGTCGACATCGTGAAGCACGGCCGCATCCTGAGCGAAACGGAACGCGGGCCGGAGCCGGCGGAAGCCGCCGGACCCGCCGCCCCGTCCGCGCCGCCCGCCCCTGCGGATCCCGGCGCGGCCGCACCGACTCCGCCCGCATGAGGTCGCGCCTCCCGGATCTTCGATGAGTCGCGCCGCGCATTCGTCCCCGCGACCCGCCCTGGCATGGCGGATCCGCGGACGGATTCTGGAAACCGGCGGGCGGACGCTCGTCATGGGCGTGCTGAACGTGACGCCCGACTCCTTCTCCGACGGCGGGCGGTTTCTCGATCCGGACGCCGCCGTCGCGCGCGGCCTGGCCATGCTGGCCGAGGGGGCCGATCTGCTGGACGTCGGGGGCGAATCGTCGCGCCCGGGCGCGGCCCCCGTGGACCCTGCGGTGGAATCCGCGCGGGTGACGCCGGTGATCCGGGCGCTCCGGGCCGCATCCGACGCCCCGATCTCCGTCGACACCCGCCGCGCATCCGTCGCCCGCGCCGCGCTCGAGGCCGGCGCGGACATCGTCAACGACATCAGCGCCCTCGGCGATCCGGAGATGGTGGAGGTTGTCCGGCGCGCCGGCGCCGGTCTCGTTCTCATGCACATGCGCGGCGAACCGGCCACGATGCAGAACGCCCCGGCCTACGCGGACGTCGTTGCCGAGGTGGCGGAATTCCTGCGCGCCCGGCTCGACCGGGCCGTTGCGGCCGGCCTGACCCCCGAGGCGGTCGCGCTGGACCCCGGCATCGGCTTCGGAAAGACGTTCGAGCACAATCTGGCGCTGATGGCCGGCCTGCCGCGGCTCGCCGCCCTCGGCCGGCCGCTGCTCCTCGGCGCATCCCGGAAGAGCGTCGTGGGCATGCTGACCGGCCGCGGCGCCGGCGAGCGAATGGCCGGCAGCCTCGGGCTGGCGTCCTACCTGGCCCTCCGGGGCGCGGCCGTGCTCCGCGTACACGACGTGAAGGAAACTTGCGACATCGTGCGGGTTGCGGATAGGATGCGCCACGAGGAAAGCACACATGGGCTGGAGTTGGATTGAAAGGGTCTCGCCGCCCGGGTTCTCCGGTGTTCTGGAGATCCTGGTGCTCGCGGCCGGTTTCTATTTCACGATTCAGTTCTTCCGCGGCACGCGCGGCGCGCAGGTGCTGACGGGCCTCGTCGTCGTCCTCCTGCTGCTCACGATCCTGACCCGCCTCTTCCACATGGAGGCCCTCTACTGGCTCCTGCAACGCTTCTCCGTCTACCTCGCCGTCGCCCTGGTTATCATTTTCCAGCCGGAGATCCGGCGCGCGCTGGCCGAACTGGGCAAGCAGCACGTCTTCGGCATCACGGCCGGCGAACGCAGCCTCGTCGACGCCATCGTCCAGTCCGCGGTCCTCCTGTCCGAACGGAAGGTCGGCGCCCTGATCGCCGTCGAACGGCAGATCGGCACCCGGCCGATCCAGGAAACGGGAAAGCCGATCGACGGCCGCGTCACGCCGGAACTTCTGGCCACCATCTTCCATCCGCACACGCCGCTCCACGACGGCGGGGTCATCATCCGCGACGGCCGGATCGCGGCGGCGGGTTGCGTCTTCCCCCTGTCCCAGCAGGACGAGATCACCCGTACCCTCGGCACCCGGCACCGCGCCGCGATCGGTCTGACCGAGGAATCCGACGCCATCGTCGTCGTGGTCTCCGAGGAGACCGGCACGATCTCCGTCGCCTTCAACGGGCGGCTGAGCCGCGGGATCGACGAGGACCGCCTGCGCCGGACCCTGACGTCCGTGCTGCACCGCTCGAAGCAGAAGAAGTCCCGTCTCGAACGCGTCCGCGACCGCCTTTCGCCCGGCGGGGCCACCCTCGTGTCGGCGGACGAGACAACGCCGGGGGAGGCCGACCATGGCTGACCGTCTCTCCGCACAGGAACTGCGCGATCGCCGCGCCAACCGCTGGCTCGCCGCGCTCTCCCTCGTGCTGGCCGCCATCGTCTGGTACGCGATTCGCGACGCCATCAGCTTCGAGACCGTGCTTCGCGACGTGCCCATCCTGGTCCGCCCCGGCGAGGGCCTGACCGTGCTCGATCAGTCGCACGACACGGCGGACATCCGCTTCCGCGGGGCGCAGTCCGACCTGGCCAACCTGGATGCGGAGCGCACGCGCATCCAGGTCGACGTCTCGTCCGCCCCGTCGTCGCAGCAGGGGGCGCGCATGAGCCTGGCGCTCCGGCCATCGCACGTGCGAAGCCCCTCCGGCGCGCGGGCGGTCCGGATCGAGCCCGATGAGGTTTCGTTCAGCATCGACCGCGAGGGCGAGCGGCACGTCCCGGTCAAGGCGGCGTTCCAGGACGCTCCGCCCGAGGGGTACGAGATCGGCAGCGTCACCTGCTCTCCCGCCACGGTGATGTTGAAGGGGCCGCT
>CAYXFW010000439.1:0-3315 GCA_964464305.1 uncultured Verrucomicrobiota bacterium | reverse complement strand
TTCAGAACCGCGGACCATTTGTGGCGAACGCGGGGAAGGCGGAAGATCCTGATGAAAACGACATTGGCGATGCTGGCGGCGGGGTTGGGAATGGTCGTCGCGGCGGAATCGGCTCCACCAGCGACGCCTCCGGCGCCCGAGAAGGTCCGGATCTCAGCCACGAAGAAGACGGAAGCCGCGCGACATGGGGCGCAGAAGAGCCTTCCGAACGCATCGCGCCGGGTGGATGAGGACGATATGTTCTACCGGTTCGAGATTCAGCGGGTGGCGTTGGACGTGCCCGAGGATCTCCGGATCCAGTACATGGTGGTCGTCGAGGGCCTCGGCGGCAGGCTGCGAGTCGGCGCCACGAAGGAGGAGGAACTGGTGCTCAGCGGGATGACTCCAGTTCCGGTGGATTCCGATCCGGTGACGCTGCGGTCCATCGAATGGAACCGGGGTCGCAGGGGCGGATCCGGGGAGAACAAGGAGAAGTTGTACGGCTGGTCCGTCCGCCTGCTCGATGCCAAGGGCGGTGTCGTCGCGGAGAAGTTCCAGCCGAAGGATCTCGAGGCGCAGACCGAGAAACTGATGAAGCAGTGGAAGGAAGACGAGGGGAAGCCGCCCCGGCCACTCCGGTGAGGCCGCCGCATCGCCGTTTGCCGGGCCGGAGCGATGCGGTTGAGGGTTCTGCGAAACTGCGTGGGATGAACCCGAGAGATCACGGATTTCACGCATCGCACGGATGTCTTGCTCGTCTGCCCATCCGTCCTGTCCGGGCTTCAACCAAATCGTTCCGGCTACGCGGTGGGGGGGATGTCGCGGAAGAGCCGGCCCAGGATCGGCCGCAGGGCCTCGAATGTCTCCGCCGGCACCGCGGCATGCGGCGTCAAAACCGCATGCTGGAGGGCGGTGCGGCAGGAGCAGGCGCGGTCGGGCTCGATGGCGGCGACCGCCCTGGCCACCGCCGTGCGGGCGAACCCCGCGTTGGCGTGAAGGTGGCCGACGACCTGTTCCACCGTGACGGAGGCGTGCTCCCGATTCCATGCGTCGTAGTCGGTCACCAGCGCGAGCGTGGCGTAGCAGATTTCCGCTTCGCGGGCCAGTTTCGCCTCGGCGAGCGCCGTCATGCCAATTGCGTCGAAGCCGAGCTTGTGGTGGAAGTCCGACTCCGCGCGCGTGGAGAAAGCCGGTCCTTCCATGTTGACGTAGGTGCCGCCCTCCTGCACGCGGCGCGCGGCCCCGCCGTCGGCCGCGGCGGTCGCGCGCGCGGCGGCCGCGAGCACGGCGCGGAGGACCGGGCAGACGGGTTCGGCGAAGGCGATGTGGGCGACGAGGCCTCTTCCGAAGAATGTGTGTCGCTCGGAGCTCTTGGTGCGATCGAAAAACTGGTCCGGCACGATCGCATCGCGGGGGGCCAGGGACGACTGGAGGCTGCCGACGGCGGAGACCGCGAGGATCGCATCGACGCCGAGCGCCTTGAAGCCCCAGATGTTCGCGCGATGGTTCAGCTCCGACGGCAGGATTCGATGATCCCGGCCGTGCCGCGCGAGGAAGTGAACGTCGCGCCCGGCGAACTGCCCGTGGACGTAGACATCCGACGGTTCGCCGAATGGCGTGGCCACGCGCACCTCGCCGAGCCGTTCGATGCCGGGCAGATCGTACAACCCTGTTCCGCCGATGATGCCGATGCTCATGCGTCCATCCTTCCGCTCCTCGATTCTGTCCTGTTTCCGCCCGCCGACGCAACCCAATCCACGTTTCGTGACGGAGGCCTTTCGCACATTGTTGTACTTGCGAGCCGTGTCGCCGCCGATCCGTCCAAGGGTTGGAAGCCGATGTTGCGATGGCTTCCGAGGATTGGAATACCGAACGACACTCGACACTGGCCACTCGGCACCGTCTTCCCTCGTCCCCCGACCCTCGTCCCTGCCTTCGTCGGATTCAGCCCGGCTGGCGCGGACCGGGCGACTGCGCTATAGGTTTCGCAACGTCGGCGTCTGAGCCTGGCGGACGAGGTGGGCATGGATTTCGATTTCGACAGTGTCATCGAGCGGCGGGGGACCGACAGCTTCAAATGGTGGGGCTGCGAGGACCGCGACATTCTGCCGCTGCCGGTGGCGGACATGGACTTCGCGGCGCCGCCGGCCGTTCTCGAGGCGCTGCACCGGCGCGTCGACCACGGCATCTTCGGCTATGGCCGCGCCACCCGCGGGGTGGCGGAGGCGGTCGTAGGGGCGCTCGATCGCGACCACGGATGGCGTGTGGACCCTGCCTGGATCGTGTGGCTCCCCGGGGTCGTTCCGGGCCTTGGCGTTGGGTGCCGCATGCTGGCGCCCGCGGAGGCTGCGGTCACGTTCACCCCGGTGTATCCGCCGTTTCTTGATGACTCCGTCCTGGCAGGCCGCCCGCAGGCGCTAGTGCCGCTGGAGAACCGCGGTGGCCGGTGGGAGATTGATTTCGACCTTCTGGCCGTCTCGACGCCGCCCAACGCCCGGTTGCTGATGCTCTGCAGTCCGCAGAACCCGACCGGCACCGTCGTCGGCCGCGCGGACCTCGAGCGCCTCGCAGCCTTCGCCCTGGAGCGCGGAATGACGATTCTCTCGGACGAGATCCACTGCGATCTCGTGCTCGATTCCGGGCGCCCGCATACCGTCACGGCGAGCCTTGGACCCGAGATCGCCGCGCTGACGATCACGCTCATGGCCCCGAGCAAGACCTACAACCTGCCCGGCCTCGGCTGCGCCTTTGCGGTGATCCCCGACGGCGCCCTGCGCCGCGCATTCCGGGCGGCTGCCGGGGAATTCGTTCCGTGGGTCAATGTGATGGGCTTTGCCGCTTGCGAGGCCGCGTACCGCGACGGCGGGCCCTGGCGTGCGGCGCTTTTGGACTATCTCCGCGGCAACCGCGACCTCGTGCAGGCCGAAGTCGGATCGATGCCCGGGCTTTCGATGAATCCCGTCGAGGCCACCTACCTCGCCTGGATCGACTGCCGCCCCGCCGGACTGGCCGACCCGGCCGGCGCGTTCCTCGCCGCCGGCGTCAAGCTCATGGACGGCGCGCGCTTTGGCGCTCCCGGCTTCGTGCGGCTGAACTTCGCCTGCCCCCGCGCCCGCCTCGCCGAGGCCCTCCGCCGCATGCGCTCCGCCCTGTCCGGTCACCGAGCGCAGCCCGATTGACGCATTCGGACGCCTCTGCTAGCGTGCTTCCGCTTTTCGCGGCGATACGGAGAGGTGGCCGAGTGGTTTAAGGCGCACGCCTGGAAAGTGTGTGTACTCCAAAAGGGTACCGAGGGTTCGAATCCCTCCCTCTCCGCCATTCGACGCGCCCGCAAGG
>CAYXFW010000438.1:0-3330 GCA_964464305.1 uncultured Verrucomicrobiota bacterium | reverse complement strand
AACGTGCTCTGCACGCACCCGCTGGACCGGCAGACTGGCTGCGTGCTGTCGCGGACGATCGACGTTCCCGCGGGCGGACAGCCCGTCCTCGATGTCGTCGTGGGGCATGACCCCAAGGGCGACTTCGACCTGATCGCCCGGGCGGACGGGGTGGAAATCCTCCGCAAGACCGTCGGGCCGTCCACGGCGGCCGCGTCGTGGCTGACGGAACGCATCGACCTCGCGCGGTGGGCCGGCCGCAGCGTCCGGATCGAGCTCGTCAACCAGCCGACCGGCTGGAGCCACGAGGCCGCGTATTGGACCCGCGCCGCGGTGACGAACCGGTAGTTCGCACCTTCGTGGGTGCAAGCCAGCCGCGACCGGCGGTCGCAGCTACAGAAGTCCTCCGGACATGCATGGCTCAACGTGGGCCATTCGGATCATTGCCACACTCGGCGGGCCGCGGCCGTCTTCAAAGAGAGAAGAAAGTGCAAGTCAAAGAGAAGGACCGGCAAGCCTGCGGCCTTGCCGGTCTGGCGTGGTCTGTCAGCATGCATTGCGGTAGGGTTGCGACTGCGAGAACCGGAGTCGCCGAAATCGGGAGGATCGCCGCATGAACAGCATGTTCCGTCAGGTACTGTCCTTCACCGCCCTCGTCGCGCTGGCCCTGCCGGGGTCGGATGCCGCCGCGGTGGAGTTTCCGGTGATCGCGAAGATCCGGCCACGGGCGGCGAAGGAGATCGCGTCGTCGACGTGGTCGGTCGGCGGCGAGACGCTGGACCGCGACTTCGCGGTCTACGGAAACTACAAGGCCCACCTCGGCCCCCTCGGTGCCAAGCGGATCCGGGTGCAGGCGGGCTGGGCCAAATGCGAGAAGACCCCGGGCGTCTACGACTTCGCGTGGCTCGATGAAGTGGTCAACGATGCGCGCGCGCAGGGCGTCCAGCCCTGGCTCGAGGCGAGCTACGGCAACACGAACTACCCGGGCGGCGGGGGCACCGGTCTGGGCGGGGGCATCCCGAAGTCGCCCGAGGCGCTGGCCGCGTGGGACAACTGGGTGCGCGCGCTCGTCCGGCACTTCAAGGACCGCGTGAGGGAGTGGGAGGTCTGGAACGAGCCGGACATCGGCAAGGAGGCGCCGGCCGGCCCCTTCGCCGAGTTCCACGTCCGCACCGCCCGCATCATCCGCGCCGAACAGCCGCAGGCAAGGGTCTGGGCGCTCGCCCTGGCCCACAAGGCGGAGTTCGCCGAGGCCTTCCTCGCGAAGATCCAGCAGATGGGGGCGACGGGTTCTTTCGACGAGGTCACCTTCCACGGATACCCGCCGAACCCGGACGACATGAAACTCGCGGACACGTTGCGCGAGCTGCTTGCGAAGTACGCGCCGCACGCGACGATCCGGCAGGGCGAAACGGGGGCGCCGTCGACCAGCAACACGTTCGGGGCGCTCCGGGGGCGGCCGTGGACCGAGGATAAGCAGGCCAAATGGAACCTGCGCCGCATGCTGGCGCATCGCGATCGGGACATTCCGTTCAACCTGTTCACGCTGATGGAGCTTCACTACACCACGGGGCTGAACACCAAGGGGCTGCTCAAGGCGGAAAACGACAAGACCGTCGCGCGGACCAAGCCTGCCTACCAAGCCGCGCAAAATGTGTTCTCCATCTTCGACGACCGCCTCGCGCGTATTCCGGACTATCCACACACGTGCAGCGTGACGCAGAAGACCACCGTGTCGGCGTACCGGCGCAAGGACGGTGCGCAGGCGGTCGCCGTGTGGTTCAGCGGCGCGGTGCCGTCGGATTCGAACGAGAAGACGCCGGTCGACCTTGGGTTCGCGGGCGGCGAGTTCAAGGAGCCGGTCCTTGTCGACCTGCGGACCGGACAGGTGCGCGCCATTCCCGAGGCGCGGCGCGCCAAGGGGCCGGACGGCTGGACGTTCCGCGGCATCCCGATCTACGACTCGCCGGTGCTGATCGCGGAGAGGGCGATCCTGCCGACCGTGCCTGCGGTGGACCCGGACGAGGCGGTCGCGGCGTA
Source organism: uncultured Verrucomicrobiota bacterium (assembly GCA_964464305.1). Classification (GTDB taxonomy): domain Bacteria; phylum Verrucomicrobiota; class Kiritimatiellia; order PWTM01; family PWTM01; genus VGWF01. Next base: position 1,311 of record CAYXFW010000438.1, on the reverse strand, counting down.
CCGGAAGCTGTGGCGCACGCCGGAGATCGAGGCGCGGATCGAGGCGGGCATCGAGAAGAATCGCAAGGGCGACGCCGTGGTCCGGGTTGTCGATGCGGCTGGCAAGCCGGTCCGGGGCGCGCGCGTCGAGGTCCGCCAGACCGGTCACGACTTCCTCTTCGGATGCAACGCCTTCGTCCTCGGCCAGCTTCCGACTCCGGCGGAGAACCGCACCTACGAACAGGCCTTCCTGAAGCTGTTCAACTTCGCCACGGTCCCGCTCTACTGGGAGGGCACCGAGCCTGTGCGCGGCGAACTGCGCTACGAGGAGCCGGCGCGCGAGATGTGGCGGCGGCCGCCGGCGGACCGCTTCCTCCCGTGGGCCGCGACAAACGGCGTGACGCTGAAGGGTCACCCACTGCTGTGGCACGCGTACAACCCGTCGTGGCTCCCTGCGGATGCCGGGGAACTGCGCGAGCTCTACCGGAAGCGCTTCCGCGAGATCGCCTCGCGGCTCGGCGACAAGATTCCGATCTGGGACGTCGTCAACGAGTCGCTGGTGTGCCGGAAGACGTATCCGCTGTACACGCCCGATCTCGCCTATGTGGACTGGGCCTTCGCCGAGGCGGTTCCGCTGTTCCCGAAGAGCCATACGATGATGATCAACGAGGTGACGGAGTACAGTTTCAAGCCGGCGGGCCGGAACCCGTACTACGACCAGGTGAAGACAATGCTGGGGAAGGGGCTTCCCGTCCGGGGCATCGGGTTCCAGTATCACTTCTTCCGGCGCGACAAGCTCGACGGATACATGGCGGGCACGAACTGCAATCCGGGCGCGCTCATGGATCTCTACGAGGCATTCAGCGGCTTCGGGCTGCCGATGTACGTCACCGAGATCACCTTCCCGTCGGCCGGGGAGGGCGGCGAGGCGCTTCAGGCGGAGGTCGTGCGCGACCACTACCGGCTCTGGTTCAGCGCGCCGCACATGCAGGGCATCACGTGGTGGAACCTCGGCGACGGCACGGCGGTGAAGGGCGAGAACGAGGCCATGGGCGGTCTCGCGGACGGCGCCTTGAAGCCGAAGGCGTCCTATGACGCCCTCGACACGCTGATCAACCGGGATTGGAAGACGACGGCGACGATGGAGACCGACGCCGAAGGTCGCGCCACGTTCCGCGGCTTCCTCGGGACGTATGCCTATACCGTGAAGGCGGGCGGGACCGCGACCGATGGGACCTTCCAGTTGAATCGCGCCGCCGAGCCTCTCACCGTACGCATCGGCGCGAAGCGCTGATCGGCCTTATGCTTCGGAGCGGTTGGTTTGCCGGCCTC
>CAYXFW010000437.1:0-3341 GCA_964464305.1 uncultured Verrucomicrobiota bacterium | reverse complement strand
CGGCGCACATCCACGAAACGCTCGACGCCTATGCCAGAGATTACCCCAGGCTCACCACGCATTCTCCGCGTTTCCCGGTGCCGGACGCCCTGCGCGCCGTGACCAAACAAGGTGCGACAGACGCCGCTCCGACGCAAGGTTGGTCCACGCCGACCGAGGGATCGCGATGGATTGTCGAACGCGCGCGCATCCAGGATCCGCGGCCGCTCTGGATCCTCGTCTGGGGCTCGATCACCGATGTCGCGCAGGCGCTCCACGATGCACCGGAGATCACGCCCAGACTGCGCGTCTATTCGATCGGCTCGTGGAACACGCGCATGGATCCGGCCGCGCGCGACTACGTGGTCAAAGATCATTCGGGGCTCTGGCTGATCGAGGCGGACACGACCTTCCGCGGCATGTATGTCGGAGGGCCGCAGGAGGGCGACCTCGGCAACGTCGCCTTTGTTGCACGTTACGTCAGGGGCCATGGCGCGCTGGGCGACCTTCTTTTCGCGAAGAAGAAGGACATCAAGATGGGCGACACGCCGTCCGTCCTCTACCTCCTGCGCGGTCTGCCCGAGGATCCGTCCGCCGCGCACTGGGGCGGCGCGTTCGCCCGCCGCGACACGGGGCCGAACCACTGGACCGACGATCCCGCTCCCGCGCTTCGGGAGAAGAACCATCCTGGCGCGCGCACGGTCAACCGCTGGCGCGAGGCCTATCTGCGCGACTGGCAGCGCCGCATGGAGGTTCTGAGACCGTAGGGAGGTCTACATCGAAGCGGTGGAGCAGTCCGCGGGAGGAATCAACACCATGAGGCCCAGCGCCATCCAGATGGGCCATCTCCGCCGGCTTGTGGAATCCCGCCGCTTCACGTCGCAACGACCGGACGCGTCACTGCTGGCCTTCGAACAGGTGCAGCCCTGGGAGATGTGCCTGGCCCTCCGCGGCGATGGGTTCTCGCTCGTCTACACACCCACCGGCCGCCAGATCAGGATCGCGATCGGCAAGCTCGGCATGGCCAGGGTCCGCGCTTCATGGTTCAATCCCCGGGACGGCCGGACTGGCGTGCAACTGTACCGGCGGCTGAACCGCCCGATGCTCCCGCCCCCGTTGCTCGCGGACTGCTGCGCGTTCCTGCGGCGAGTCAACGTGTGACTGACACATGCGTCCGATCAACCTGCCGGATGACCGCGTGCATCGACCCCCGAGTTCCAATCCTCGGAAAATGGGTGCGACGGCGCTTCCAAGGTCTGGACGTCGTCCGTGGCGAAACCGTCCGCGTCCGCACACTCTACTCCGCCGGGCGGATGCAGTCGGGGGTCACGAGGGAGGCAGGGTCGGGATGGCCGGGCGGGAGGCCGGGGGAGGTGACCGGATCCTTGCGCTCGATCCGGGCTGCGACGAGTTGGTTGAGGGCTAGGAGTTGTGCGAGCAGGTCGCCCTTCGGATCGAAGCCGTAGGCCGCCAGCACCGCCGCGTCCAGCGCCGCATGCGCGTCCTTCAACGGATTTACCCCGGGCAGCTCCAGCGTCCGGTACAACGCCCGCAACCCGCCCTTCATCTTCGAGAGCGCCTCCGCCCGCACCCGCCGGATCTCCCGCCCCGCCGCCGCCACCGCGTCGATCTTCGCAACCGCATGGGCGGACAACGCGGGCGGCGGGGAAACCCTACCGGCCTTGTTCTGCAGGATGCAGGCCTGTCGCAGTTTCGCCCGTGATGACAAACCGGCTTGGCAGGTGGCGGCAAATGGCGGTGGGGTGGATGGGCGCTGCGGCGCGGACGAGTGCGCGCACCTCGGGCAGAGTGAATCCGCGCCGGATGGAGGCGAGTCCGTCGTGGACGACGAAGCTGTTATTGACGAGTTCAAACTGGGTCACGGTCCGATGGAGCTGGTCTTGCGGACTGTCGAGCCGGTTCATCATTCCTGCGCGGCAGGACAGATCAACGATCCTCATGATGGCCCGGGGTTCGTAGCGGTGGGTAAAGCGGGACCGGACTTGCGCAATGCGATGCGCTGCACAACGCCAAGAAAGAAAAGCTCGGAGGACTGGACCTCGAAGCCCTGCGATCGGAACATCAGCGCCAGTTGCCGGCGATCCGGGAAGCGGGCCAGACTCTCGGCGATGTACAGGTAAACATCGGGATCGCCGTGAAGGATCCAGCCCCACAAACCGCCCCAGAACTTCAGAAGAAAGGCCTCCACCGTCTGCAAGATTTGCCTTTCGGCGGGCAGGGCACGGACAAACCCGCCTGATGTTTCGGCGCGGCAACCGAAAGGTCCTGCCCGTGAAGACGAATTCCCACCGGTTGTTCTCGTTCAACCTCTCACTCCCCGTTGTCCGCGAGGGAACCGGAGACTCCTGCCGGACGTCCGAGGACGTGCGCCGGCTCCTGACCGACGCCGCGGACCTGGCCCAGGAGGCGTTCACGGTCGTCACACTGAACCGCAAGAACAACGTCATCGACCGGCACCTGGTCACGCTGGGCCTCATCGACGCGAGCCTGGTCCATGCACGCGAGGTCTTCCGCCACGCCGTTGCGGACTCTGCCTGCGCGATCATCGTCTCGCACAATCACCCCTCCGGCGATCCGTCCCCCAGCGCCGAGGACCTCTCGATCACTCGCAAGCTCGTTGAGGCCGGGAAGATCCTCGATATCCGGGTGCTCGATCACGTCATCGTGGGACGCGGCGAGCGTACACACTTCAGCCTTCGCGAGTCGGGGCTGGTGAGCTTCGAGTGAACAAGGCGGCCCTGCCGCCGTTCACCCTCACGGCTGCGCGGGCTCGCCGACTCGCCCGCTTGCCGAACGGCCGGCGTGGGCGCCGGCCCGTGCGCGCTGGCCGCACTTCCGTCCGCGGCGGGTGCCGCTCCGCGCGTGCGGGTGCACGCTTGGCTCCGGGCGCCCTGGACGGGCGCCCTCTGTGAACGTGCCGGCCTGCGGCCTTGCGTAGAGCCGAGTGCTCGCCGGACTGGACGCGAGCCCTCGGCTTCGCGGCTGAAGCCTTCCCCGCCGCCTGGTCTCCGCCGTCTTCCCGCTGCGCGGCCGCTCGCTTCTCTCCACCTCCCGGCCCGTTTCGCCGTCTCTGGTCTTCCGTCCTTTCCATCGCCCCCACGCGGGCTGATCGGCACGGGGGAGCGCTCGTCGATTTTCGGTCACTGGAACATCTCAGACCCACTTTCTCCAGCGATTGGACAATCCCTCTGGCCTCAGTTCTCGTCATTGGGCAGATCATTCTTCAGAGACTGGGACTTACGGTGCGAGTTGGACGCGAATGCGAAAGCTTCGGTTGCTGGCGACGGCGGCTTCGATCACGATCGGGTTACCCCACCATCGTCGGATCCCTCATCCTCCTT
>CAYXFW010000436.1:0-3349 GCA_964464305.1 uncultured Verrucomicrobiota bacterium | reverse complement strand
GCCAGTGGGTGAAGTTGATCACCTCCGGGCCGCTGATGCCCGGGAAGAAGTACTTGTTACCGCCGAAGAATCCGGCCACCTCGTGGGGGAAGACGGGGCCGCAGATGAGGACGTGGTCGCACTCGACGACCATCCGGTTGATGCGAACGGGGACCTCGAGGGACAGCATGCCCCGGCTGAGCGTCTCGACTTCCGCGCACCCGATGGTGTCGAGCGTCGCGAAGGTCTCCGGCCGGTCCCAGAAATGGTTGTGTACCGCAACGTTCGGCCATTGCCGCGTCCACTCCGCGGCCGGCATGCCAACGAGCTTTGCGATGGCGTCCTCCGACATGGCCCCGTGCGTGCCCAGCGCGATCAGATAATCGAGCGCCTGGACGCGGCCCGCGAGGGCGTCGTTGAGAACGCGGAACATCATCGGCACCGGCGCGGTGCGCGTGCCGTCGGGAATGAGAACGACGACGCGTTTCCCGTCGAGCGCCGCCTCTCCGAGGGCGCGTGCGACAAGGCTCCGCACCTCGGCTTCCGTCAGGAGCCGGTCCGCAGACCCCTGTCCTGCCACCCCACCGCTCATCTTCATACCCCACTATACGCCGAGAATCCGCCGTCGACGGGCACGACGATCCCGGTGACGAAGGCGGAGGCCGGGGATACGAGCCAGATCAGCGTGCCCATCAAATCCGCCGGCACGCCGAACCGGCCCATCGGCGTGTGGCCGACGATCTGCTGCCCGCGCGCCGTCAGTTCGCCGGTCTTCTCGTCGCGGAGCAGGAACTTGTTCTGCGCCGTCTCGAAGAACCCGGGGGCGATGGCGTTGACACGGATCTCGGGCGCGTAGTTCTGCGCCAGGTGCACGGCGAGCCACTGCGTCACGTTGTTGATCGCCGCCTTGGCCGCCGAGTAGCCGATGATCTTGGTCAGCGGCCGGAACGAGTTCATCGACGAGATGTTGAGGATCACGCCCTTCTTCTGCCGTGCCATGATGCGGCCGAAGACCTGGGTCGGGAAGATCGTGCCCAGGAGGTTGAGGTCCATCACGAACTTCAGCGCGTCCGCGGGCATGTCGAAGAACGACAGCTCGGGGGAGGTCGAGGCCTCCTTGCGGTTTCCGCCGGCGCCGTTGATCAGGATGTCGACGCGGCCGTAGCTCTCCATGACGCAGGAGAGCGCGTCACCGAGGCTCTTGCGGTCGAGCACGTCGGCGATGACCGCCTCGGCCGCGCCGCCCTCGGCGCGGATGTCCTCGGCGACCTTCTGCGCCTGGTCGACCGCGCGATCGACCACGACGACGTGTGCGCCGCGCAGCGCCAGCTCGCGCGCCATGCCGCCGATCAGCACACCGCCGGCGCCGGTCATCACGGCCACCTGGCCCTCCACGGAAAACAACGAATCCTTTTCCCCGCTCATCGAACTCCTCCGGTTTCAATCCGCGCCCGCATTCGGGGCGGCGTCACAGTTGCAATCCCGCGCTCTCCGACCCGGCCCCTTCGGTCACCGGGCGGCCTCTTCCAGACGATAGGCCTTGCGGGCCAGCCCGCAGGCCATGTCCGGGGCCATGACGAATGCCTCGTCCTCGCCGACCAGCCCGCGGACCACAAGGCCCGCCAGCCAGTCGCACGCCGCCCTGCGCCACACGTCGTGACGTGCGGGAATGGACGGGAAAGCGCGCGTATCATCGTTGAAACCGGCCGTATTGTACAGCCCGGCCGTCTCCAGGACCTGGTCGAAATAGCGGCGCATGCCGTTGAGGCTGTCGTGAAACCACCACGGCGGGCCGACCTTCAAGCACGGGTAGTGCCCGGCCAGCGGCGCGAGTTCGCGCGCGTAGGTCGTCTCGTCGAGCGTGAACAGGAGGATCGAAAGACCCTTCTCCCGCCCGTAGAGGTCGAGCAGCGGTTTGAGGCCGGTGACGAACTCGCACGGGATCGGGATATCCGCCCCCTTGTCCGCGCCGAATGTGCGGAAGACGTCCGCGTTGTGGTTGCGGTGCACGCCGACGTGGATCTGCATGACAAGTCCGTCTGCAAGGCTCATGCGCGCCATTTCGACCAGCATATGGCCCGTGAAGCGGGCCGCGTCCGCCGCCGTCGCGCCGCCGCGAAGGGCGCGCGCGAAGATCTCCCCGGCCTCGGTTGCGGAGAGCCGTTCCGTATGCGCCGAGGCGACGCCGTGATCGGTCGCCGTCGCGCCCAGGGACTTGAAGAAATCGCGCCGGTTCTCCAGCGCCGCGAGGAACTGCGGGAAGGAGCCGATCGACATCCCCGCAGCCTCGCCGAGCGCGTTCACGTGGCCGGCCCAGCCGGGAGTCATCAGGTTCGTCACCTGGTCGGGCCGGAACGTCGGCCGGACATTCCCCTTCCAGCCCGACGCGCGGATGACCTTGTGCGAGGCCAGCGGGTCGGAGGCGGAATCGGTCGTGCAGAGCACCTCGATGTTGAACCTCTCGAACAGCGCCCGCGGCCGGAACGCCGGCGAGGTGAGGCAGGATTCGACCTGGTCGTAGACCGCCTGGGCCGTCTTCGAGGTCAGCCGCTGCGTGACGCCGAAGACCGCGGTCAGCTCGTGCGCCAGCCACACGCCGGAGGCGGTTCCGCGGAAGAGATGGAAGTGGTCGGCGAACGTCTGCCAGATTTTCCGGCCGTCGCGCTCCACCGGCCCGCCGTCGAGTCTCGGCACGCCGAGGGACTCGAGCGGAACGCCCTGCGAGTAGAGCATCCGGAAGACGTAGTGATCGGGAACGATCAGCAAGTCGGCCGGCGAGCCGAAGGTCGCGTTCGCATCCGCAAAGAGCCGCGGATCGACGTGGCCGTGCGGGCTGACGATCGGCAGCGTCTCCACCGTCGCGTACAGGCGCCGCGCCACCGAACGCTGCGAAGGCTCCGGATCGAAAAACCGGTCCGGCGAAAGAACCCAGGAATCGTCGCTCATGGTCTCCATCCCCGCCCGCCTGCACGGATCCGTCCGTGCACGAAGGCCGGCCTATGCTGCGGATCCCCCGCCGGGGTGTCAAGAGCCCGGCCGGCATTTGTTCCGAAATGGATTGCCAAACGCCGGGAACGTGGAATCCTCGTCGCATGAAACCTCGCATGACGGCGGTCCTTCTCATGACTGCGGCAGTCTCCGGGCATTCCGCGGAAATCACGGCCGACGGCGCGTGGGTGTCGGTCGCAGCCGGCCCCCACCCCGCGGCGGGAAGGACGGTGACCGTTGCGTCCGCGGCCCGACTGTCGGTGGCGCCGGCGCCGATCCTGTCTGCCACGGACGAACCGCTGCGGCTGTCCGGGGACAAGCCCGAGGGGTGGGCCAAGGGCACGCGATTGAAAGCGTTGAGCGCGCGCGACGTCAATGCGGC
>CAYXFW010000435.1:0-3358 GCA_964464305.1 uncultured Verrucomicrobiota bacterium | reverse complement strand
ACAACCACGGTCCGGACAACCTTCCGTACGCCAATGCCGAAGCCATCATGGGCTACATCAAGGATCTCGATCCGCGGATGGGGATGTGTCTGGATATCGGCCACGAACTCCGCACCGGCGTCTGCCCCATCGCCAGCATGGAGAAGTACGCGGCCCGCGTGCACGACATCCACCTGAAGAACGTGACCGCGGCGGACAAGAGCGGCAAGGGGATCGAGATGCCGCGCGGTCTGATCGACATCCCCGCGTTCGTGCGCGTCCTCCGCAAAGTCCGCTACTCCGCCATGTGCAGTCTGGAGTACGAAAAGGACGCCGAGAGCCCGCTCGCCGGCCTTGCGGAGTCGATCGGTTACTTCCGCGGCGTCGTCGACGCCACGCGCTGACGGGGAAATCCCGGGGCCGAAAACCGCGAAGGCCCCACAGGGCAGCCGTGCCGCTGTGGGGCCCCGACGGTGCTCCCAATCCGGCTCAGAGGTCGACGATGACCCGGATGGCGGCCATATGCAGGCTGCTGTCGCCGCGGAAGAAGTGGCCCTCGCAGTCGAGCAGGATCTGGACCCTGCCCGAGACCTCGACCATCACGCCGGCGCCGGCGCTGAGGTAGTCTTCGTCGAGGGTTGCCGTGCGAAGGGAGGCGGAGAAGGGCTCGCCCTCGGACGCTCACACAATCCTTAAACGAGCCTAACGGGTACCCAACGCTGCGCACACATTCTGCAGCCTCTCGACACGGCGTCAGGGGAGCGGAAGAAAGGGAAAGGGAATCGTATGAAACACAGCGAATGGGCGGTGGTGGCGGCAGCGGCGGTGGTTTGGGCGTGCGGCTCGGGATGCGCGACCCTTCAGGAGCGCATGTCGGGCGTTCAATACAAGGAGATGACCCACGAGGGTCGCGTGTACGTCCTCGGCAAAGCCGAGACGATCAAGAAGTCCGCGACGAAGCCCGAGGTCGCCTACACCACGACCAAGATCGGCGCCGGGCCGGGCGGGGTGACCGTCATCCTGGAGGCGGACCCGAAGGACGATCTGCTTTCGAAGAAGCTTTGGCAGTTGTACACCTGCCGGCACGGCGTGCGCCGGTAACCGGGCGGTCGTTCCGCCCGCGCGCCGATTCCTCCTGTCATGGCGGGAATGACCGGTGCCCGAAGGCCCGGGTTGCGGTTGTGCTTGGCCGCCGCGGTGTTTTGATCTAAGTTGGACGCCGTCCGGCCGGTTTTTGCGTCGTGGGCCGGTGAGGGAGCGTGCCATGAAGGAATCGTTCCGTCGGTGGATCGGGTGGATGTCGGTTGCGGGGCTCGTGGCGCCCGCGTGCGCCATGGCGCAGGCAGCGGCCGGGGACGCGGCGGCACCCGCCGCGGCCGCGCAGATGATGACCGTCCAGGAGATATTCAAGGCGGGCGGCATCCTGATGTATCCGATCGCGGCCCTTTCGATCGCCGCGCTCGCGTTCATCATCTATCTGTTCGTCGCGCTCCGGCTGGACGCCGTGGCGCCGGCGGACCTCCTGCACGACCTCCGCGAGATGCTCGGCAGCGGCCGCCGCGAAGAGGCGCGCCTCGCCTGCCGCCGGAGCCGTTCCGCCCTGGCGGCGGTCGGCGAGACCGGCCTGACGTGGCTCCAGCGCAACGAGCGCGGCGAGACGTCGCTGCTCAAGGAAGTCATGGAAGGCGAGGGGAGCCGCCAGGCGGCGCAATTGCAGAACCAGACGCAATACCTGTTGGACATCGCCGTCATCGCGCCGATGGTCGGACTGCTCGGGACGGTGGTCGGCATGCTGCAGTCCTTCAATGCGATTGCGCTCGACCTGGCGCGCGCGCGGCCGATGACGCTGGCGGCCGGTGTGGCCATGGCCCTGATCACGACCATCGGGGGCCTCGTCGTGGGCATCCCGGCGATGGCGTTCTACGCCTTCTTCCGCGGCCGCGTGGCGAAGCTCACGGCCCAGCTCGAAACCGCCGCGGCGGACCTGCTCGGTCTGCTGCTCGGATCGAGGAACGCCCGATGAACTTCCGGTCGAAGCTGCGTACGGACCCGGTGGGGTTCCAGCTGGCGCCGATGATCGATGTCGTGTTCCTGCTGCTGTGCTTCTTCATGACCAGCCAGCTTTTCGCCCAGTGGGAAACGGATGTGCCGATCACGCTGCCGACCTCGAAGACCGGCCAGACCCCGCGCCGCCTGCCGGGCGAGGTGACGTTGAACGTGCTGAAGGACGGCGTCGTCGTGGTCAACGGCCAGCGCATGGACGATGCGCGGCTCTCGGCGATGCTCCAGCGCCTGACGTCGATGTTCCCGGGCCAGCCGGTCGTGCTCCGGGCCGACAAGGCGACCGCGTACGAGCACGTCATGCGCGTCCTCGACCTGTGCCGCCAGGTGGACATCTGGAACGTGTCGTTCGCGACGGCCCCCCCGGAGTCGTGAAGACGGCCGGTCTGGCGGCGGCCCGCCCGCGGGCGGGCCGCGAAGGATTCCCATGCTGAACCTCTCCGACATTCCGTGCCGCCGCCCCGTGCGGCGGATCCGCCGTTTCGCCGCATCCGCCGCGGTGTGGATGCTGGCGGTGGCGGCCGCCGCCGTTTCGCCGGACGAGCAGATGCAGTTTGCCGACGGCCTCTACGCCCGCGGGCTCCATGATCTGGCCATCCGCGAGTACATGGCGCTGCTGCGCGATTCGCCGACGTTCCCGAAGATGGACCAGGTCCTTTACCGCATTGCCGAATCCTACCGCGAGACCGGCAACGGCGCGGCGGCGGACCTCTTCTACCGGCGCGTGGTGCGCGAGCATGCGCAGAGCCTCTACCGGCATCGCGCGGAGCTGCGCCGGGCGGAGTTGTTCGTCGCGGCCAACCAGCCGGCCGACAGCATCGGGATCCTGACGGATCTGGTCAAGGCCGGTCCTCCGGCGGAAATCCTGGCCGGGGCGCGCTACTACCTCGGCGTGGCGGCCGCCATGACCAACGGAGCGGCGCAGGCGGAGTCCGAGTGGAAAGCCGTCATGTCCGCCCACGCGGCCACGCCTTACGCGGCGCTTGCCGCGATGGAACTCGGCGCGCTGAAACAGAAGTCCGGCGCGCCGGCGGCCGAGGCGATGGCCCTGTACCGGAAGGCGGCGGAGACGGCGGCCTCGTCCAACGTCGCCGCCGAGGCTTGGTTCCGGCTCGGGGATCTGGCGTACGCGGAGGGCCGGCACAATGTCGCGTCCGAGGCCTACGGCCGCCTGCTGAAGGATCACCCCGCGCATCCGCGCGCGGCCGAGGCGAGGCTGCAGGCGGCATGGTCGCTGGTCCACACCGGGCTCGCGGCCGATGCGCTCAAGCTCGCTGTCACGGCGCCGAAGGAGGGAAAGGACGCCGACGAATGGCTC
>CAYXFW010000434.1:0-3360 GCA_964464305.1 uncultured Verrucomicrobiota bacterium | reverse complement strand
CGCCGCAGTTTCTATGTCCCCATCCTCTGTGCCCTTCAAGTCGGGGGCGCGCTGCTTCAGAAACCACACCGCTACCGCGAGAGCCACAACCACTCCCGTGGCGACGACCGCTATCCGGGCCCCGGTCAACGAGTCATGGGGACATAGAAACAGTGACGAACCGGAATTCCGCGGGGGGCGCGGTCCAAGGTTCGGACGACGGCATCGGCCGGCCTTCCAACCTTGGGACAAATCCGCCCCAGCTTCCGGTCCGCGCAACCAATTCCCTCCGAGCATCTTGAAAACTCTCATTGCCGAATCCATGCTGCGGCTGAGCCTCCGCCGCTGTTTCTATGTCCCCATCCTCTCGACGGCTCGTTCCCGACGGCTACCGGTCCCCGGCGATCTGGCGGTCGATGCCGTCCGCCAGCGCGTCGGCGGAGGCCAGGTAGCGCGCGAACAACGCGGGCACTTCGGCGGACGGAAGCCGTTTCCCCTGCGCCTTCGCCTCCAGGATCCGCAGGAACGGGGCGGGGTCGAACGTCACATGCGCCGAGAGGCCGGTCAGCGCCTCGCGCTTGCCCGCCGGCCCGCCGCCCTCGAAGAGGCGGAGCGCCGCCCGGGCGAGCACGCCGAATGTGGCGACGGACTCCAGCATGAGCGCGGCCACATGCGAGTTCCGGCCCGTGGCCAGCAGGTAGCGCTCGCGCACCCGGATCAGGTTGACCTTCAGCTCCCGCTCCAGCTCGAGCCGAAGGTGCACCGGGTCGATCTCCAGCGGCACGAGCACATCCAGGCCGTGCAGGACGCGGTGGTGGTCCTTCATGTCGGCCAATTCGATCGCGAACACATCCGCTGACCGCTCCAGCCCCTCGCGCGTGAAGAGCTGCGGCGGACGGTTCCCCGCGCGCGTCCACGCCCGCATCGCGGGGACAAGGGCCTCGAGTTCCGCCGCGCCGATCCGGTCGAGGACGACCATCACATTGTAGTCCGACCGTTTTCCCGCGTGGTCCCCCGCGGCCGCCGATCCATAGAGGATGACCGATGTCAGGGGCAACCCGGGCACCGCCTTCAGTTTCTCAACAAGATCTTCCGGCTTCATATGTCTCCCCCACCGCCGCGCCGCTCGGCGGAAGCACGAAATTCCAATCCCGAAGCACGAAACAAATTCCAAACCCCAAACACGGAAGCCTCAAACGGCCACGCCTTCCCCGCTCTCCACTCTTCGCCCTGCACTCATCACTCATCACTCATCGTTCATCACTCCCCACTCATCACTCATCGTTCATCACTTTCTTCACCATCCCCGCGAGGCGCCCCCGCCGCCGCTGCTGCCGCCTCCGAAACCGCCGAATCCCCCGCCGCCGCCGAAGCCGCCCCCGCCGCGGCCACCGCGCCCGCCTCCGCCGCTGAGCAGCATCAAAATCAGAAGATGCGGGTGACGGATCGCGAGGTAGACGAAGCCAATCGCCATCAGGAACATCAGCGGCTTTGGAATCCGCGTGGGAACGCCTTCGCGGGGCGTCGGGGCGGCCGGCGCCGACGTCAGGGACCCGAGGGCGACGCCGCGATCCGCGGCGACGATGGAGGCGATCGCCGCGGCGCCGGCCTGCAGCCCGCCACCGAAGTCGCCGGCGCGAAAGCGCGGAAGCACCTGCTCGTCGATCAGCCGTCCGGTCTTCGCATCGGGGAGCAGACCTTCCAGCCCGTAGCCGACCTCGATGCGGACCTTGCGGTCCTCGATCGCGGCGAGGAGCAGGACGCCATCGTCCTTCCCCTTGCGCCCGATCCCCCACCTCTCGAACAGCCGGTTGGCAAAGTCGTCGATCTGGCCGCCCTCGAGCGAACGCAGCGCCACGACCTTCACCTGCGCGCCCGTCTTCGCCTCGAGTTCCTCCAGAATGCGGCTGATGGACGCGCGCGCGCCACCGGACATCGCCCCCGCGTAGTCGTAGGCAAAGCCCGGCACGCGGGTGCGGACCAGCTCGTCCAGGAGCCGGTCGCCCTCCGCCGCCGGTGCCGCGGCGGCAACGGCGAGGAGGCCGGCCAGCAGGAGCACCCTGGAAAACCCGTGACGCATGGGAAGATTACTCGTGCGGAACGCCTCCCAAGTCAACCCCGGCCGCACGGGACGGGTTCCTTCGGCGCGCCGGATCTGGTACGTTTTCGGAGCCGGCCGTTGCGCCGCCAACCGGGAGATGCCCATGAGAACCGCAGTCCTGCTCGCCTGCCTGCTCGCCCTGCCCGTCCTCGCGGAGGACAAGCCCCTGCTCGGCGTTCCGGGCAAACTCATCTACGAAAACGCGCTCGCCGGGGTGCCGGAGGGCTGGACCGCGGCGATCGGCAAGTGGGAGGCGGCGGACGGCGTCCTCCGCGGCGCGGAGCAGGCCGCGGACAAGCACGGCGCGGTGGTCCGCCGGAAGATGCCGCTGCAGGACTTCATCCTCCAGTACGAGGTGAAGCTCGACGGCGCGAAGGGCACGAGTCTTTCGATCAACGATCCGAAGGGTCACCTGGCCCGGATCGCCGTGGCCGCCAAGAGCGTACGCGTGACGAAGGATGACCACGACAAGGACGGCCCGGACAAGCCGGAGGTCTTCGGCAACCTGAAGGCGGACTTCCAGCCTGGCACATGGATCACGGTGCGCATGGAGATCGTCGGCGACACGATGCTCGCCCGGGCCGGCGATGTCGCCGCGTTCGGAACGCACGAGCAGCTCGCGGGGCCGAAGGCGAACGTGGGCCTGACGGTCGCCGGCGAATCCGCCTCGTTCCGCAACTTCAAGGTCTGGGAGGCGACGCGCAATCCCGCCTGGGACACGGCGAAGGCCTCGCTGCCCAAGGGCGAGCCCGTCCCCGCTCCGGCGAAGAAGCCCGCGAAGGCGAAGTAGCAGGCGCTTTTCTCTTCATATCGTTCGTGGAGATCGGTGTGCCCTGCGTGCGGAGTTGCGCGAAGAGATGCGCATAGTGGTGCGTCGTGTCCTCGTCCGGGAATTGAACCCGCACGCGGGGGCTGTTGAGAAACCTGATCAACGTGGCTTCATTGCGACGCGCCACGGTTCCGCAAAGGAATCCTGCGCGGAGTTCGGCCAGAACGACAAAGGGCATGTTCGGTTATCGGGAGGCCGGACCGACGGGGGATGCGGCCCGGGCGCCCGAACACCTCTGTTTCTCTGTCCCCACTCCCCGCCCCCCCGCCCACTCATCACTCATCACTCATCGTTCATCGCTTCCCTGCGATATGCGGACGGTGTTGCGGTCGAAGTCGAAGGTGACGATGCGGCGGGAGAGGGCGGTGCGGCCGAGGAGGGCGTGGGGGAGATGGGCGTGGCCCTGGCCGGTGGCGCCGATGACCATCGGAACGCCGGGGAGGACGGTTGT
>CAYXFW010000433.1:3016-3370 GCA_964464305.1 uncultured Verrucomicrobiota bacterium | reverse complement strand
ATTCAACGCCGAATCGCGTCCACACCCGCGCCGCCGACACTGCTTCTATGTCCCCGTCAGCGCGGTGGGGACAGAGAACGCATGGCTTTCCCCACGGCGGTTTCTTCCGTCTTGCGACCCCGTTGCACTTGTTCCACGACAGCGCCACCGACACTGGTTCTATGGCCCCGTCCGCTGATCCGCTCGGGTGGCCGCGCTCCTACGGCCCCGGTCCGGAGTTCGCCCGGACGCATTCCCACCGAACGATGCCGTAGCTGTCCCGTCCGCCGTTGCCCGACGCGGTGAGGCGCAGCGTATAGGTCGCGTCCGCGCGGCGGGTTGCGAGCGTCAGTCGGTAGACATTGGCCCGGTGGC
>CAYXFW010000433.1:0-3006 GCA_964464305.1 uncultured Verrucomicrobiota bacterium | reverse complement strand
GGCCCCGGCGAAGCCGGCGTGCGCGTCGGTGGACACGACCTTCCCGTTCTCGAGCAGTTCGGCCCTGGCGAGGTCCAGTCCGTGGGCGCCGCCTGCGTATACGAAGGTGGCCGTGTACTCGCCGGCAACCGTGGTGCGGTCCGTGATGTCCCACTCGATCGGGCCGGGCGAGGTGGAGACGTGGCCCGCCTGCCATCGCGGCGGCGGCAGGTCCGGATCTGTCGCCTCGACGTAGTCCGGCTGCAGGTCGCCGGCATTCCGGATGAAGATCTCACCGCCGGAGTCCGTGCCGTTGCGGCCGAAGAGATTGACGTGGAGGGCGTACGCCGCGCCGGGCCTGATCGCCCGGACCTCGAGATCGAACAGGTGGCCGCCGGCGCCGCGACGGGCGGGCGCGAAGATGCCGCCGCTGAAGCCACCCCAGTCCGCCGCGACCGGCCGGCCGTCCTCGAGGATCTCCACGGCGCGCACGTGGACGGTGCTGGCGCCTCCGGTCGGAACGAACGCCACCCGGTACCGTCCGGGTTCCACGACGACCCTCGTCGCGTCGAACTCGCGCCAGTTGGCCGCATCGGCGCTGTAGGGGGAGGAGCTCGTCCTCACCTGGTCCGGCGTCCATCCGGCGAGCTTCGCCCCCGCGAGCGTCTCGTTCCAGACCTCCGCCGCGGGCCGACCGCAGCCGCGGGCGTACCGGATCCCCGTCACATCCCACCGGCGTTCGAGAGTCTTGAGCCGCGCCAGGAACGCGTCGTAGTCCCTGCGCTCCCTGGGCGTCCATCCGACCTCGCCGTAGGCGGCCAGCCGGGGAAACACCTGGTGGTCGCGCCGGTAAAGGGAGGGTGTAAATTCGCCCCATGACTGGCAGCCGAGTCCCAGCACACGTCCGTGCAGCGCGGGATCGAGCCCGACCGGAACCGGCTCGAACTCGTAGGCCTTCCGGAGCGGCAGCGACGCGTAGTTGTAGTCGAGGTACGTGGGGCCGTTGTCGCTGTTGACGAGGTCGTGGCCCCGCGCGATGGCCTCGCCCATCAGCTTGGGATCCCCGCGCCAGTACTGCACGATCACGTTCCGCTCGGCCGGGATCTGGTCGGGCGCATCAGCCCAGTAGAGCATACGCCGCCCCTTCGCCGCCAGGTGCCGGGCCAGCAGCGAGGTAAACTCGGCCTGGAGCGGCGCGGATCCGCTCAGACCCTTCGCGGCCATCGCCGCGCGGATCGACGGCGCCTTTTCCCAGGTCTTGTAGTCCACCTCGTCGCCGCCGGTGTGAATCGCCGCCCCGGGGAACATGGTGAGGACCTCGTCCAGAATGTTCCGGATGGCCTGCAGCGTGTCCGGGTTGGTCGTGTCGAAGACGCCGGCGGCACCCCACTCGGGATAGGCCCGGAGCGCGGCGCCCGAATGGCCGGGCATCTCGATCTCCGGCACCACCCGCACGTGCCGGCGCGCCGCGTAGTCGACGATGTCCCTCGCCTCGTCCTGCGTGTAGTAGTAACGCGTCAGGTTGGTCGCCGTATGGGCTGCGATGTCGCCGACGCCGGTTCCTGGCGAGAGCGCGCCGACGGAGGTGAGCTTCGGGTAGCGGCGTATTTCGATCCGCCATCCGTTCCCGTCCGTGAAGTGCCAGTGGAAGACGTTCATCTTGAGCGCCGCGAGCTCGTCGAGGTAGCGCTTGACCGCGGCCACGCCGTGGAAATTGCGCGAATCGTCCAGCATGAACGCGCGCCAGGGGAAGCGCGGCGCGTCGCTCACCTCCACGCAGGGCGCGGCCCACCGCACCGTCAGACCGGGCGGCGGACGCCGGCCCACGGCGGCCTGGGGCGGAAGGAGCTGCAGCAGCGTGCGCGTACCGTAGAAACACCCCGCCGCGGTCGCCGCTTCGATGACGACGCCGGTCGGCGTGACCGAGAGCCGGTACCCTTCGTCCGACCGCGCGCCGTCCGGCTTCGTCGGCCGCAGGAGAATTGTGCCGCGGACGGGCTCGCCGAGCGGCGGGGCGACAATCGGGATCGGAAGACCCGTCGCCTTGCGCAGCGGCTCGGCGAGAAGGACCGCCTCGTTGCCGAACGCGGACGGCGCGGCGATGACCGTCGTCCGGTCGAGCGCGAATTCGCCCGGCGTCGCGCGCAGCGAGGCGGGCCATGGAATGAGTCCCGGCGGATCCCCGGCCGCCACGCTCAAACCCGGCAGCGCCGCTGCGGCGGCAATGGCAACAAATCGGCGCCCTGTGGATGTCATCCGGCAACCCTCCCCCCGCCCGTCCGTCGTCACCGGACGCGGGCACACGCCCGGCGGAACCCGTCCGGCACCGCGCTTCACGGGCCGACAGTAGAAGATGCGGTGCGGACGGGTCAAGGCGGAGGGCGACCCCGTCCCCATTTGCCCCGCCGGGCGGAAGTGGTGTAGAGTGTTCCTTTCAACGAGGCACGGCATGAGCGAGGAAACGACGGGGAAAGCGTCCCATTTCATACGGGACATGGTCGCGGCCGATGTTGCGGCCGGGAAGAACGGCGGACGCGTCGTCACGCGATTCCCACCGGAGCCGAACGGCTATCTGCACATCGGGCACGCGAAGGCCATCTGCATCGATTTCGGCATGGCGCGGGAATTCGGCGGACGATGCCACCTGCGCATGGACGACACCAACCCGGCGAAGGAGTCGACGGAGTACGTCGAGTCGATCCAGCGCGACATCCGCTGGCTCGGGTTCGATTGGGGGGAGCATTTCTACTATTCCGCCGATTACTTCGAGCGCATGTTCGAGAGCGCCGTGAAGCTGATCCGGATGGGCAAGGCCTATGTCTGCGAGTTGACGCAGGAGCAGTGGAAGGACTACCGGGGCATCCCGACGCAGCCCGGCCGCGAGAGCCCCTTCCGCAACCGGCCCGCGCAGGAGAGCCTCAACCTGTTCGCCCGCATGCGAGCCGGCGAGTTCCCGGACGGATCGCTGTGCCTGCGCGCCAAGATCGACATGGCCTCGCCGAACCTGCACCTGCGCGACCCGGTGAT
>CAYXFW010000432.1:0-3374 GCA_964464305.1 uncultured Verrucomicrobiota bacterium | reverse complement strand
CGGTCCCGAACGGCCTGCAGGACGTCGCCGAAACGGGTGTGCAGGGTGGGCTCCCCTGACCCGGCGAGCGTGATGTGGTCGGCCGTTCCACCGTCCTTCAGCCAGGCGTCGAGTTCCGCCACGACGTCGGCGGTGGGAACGTATTCGTCCCGCACGATGGTCTTCCGGGTGGTGCGCCCCAACTGGCAGAAGACACAGTCCAGCGTGCAGGTCTTGAACGGCGTCAGATCCACGCCCAACGACCGCCCGAGTCTCCGGGAGGGGACGGGGCCAAAAAGATGCCTGTAGATCGGGCACACAGCGTGACGTTCTATGCCTTCGCCTTGTCGGCTTCGATTTCACCCATTCGCCTGCGGAGTTCGCCCAGGGCTTCTTCGAAGGACTCCGCCTGAATCTTGAGCGCTTCCAGTTGCCGCTCCGCCGCGGTCGCGGCGCCGGCCGACGGCGTGCCGCCTGCCCATGGGGCCCCCGCCGCCCGCTGCCACCCGGTCAGGCCTATGGCATGGAACGTGTTCCGCCAGCCTCGTCCGCCGCCCCGGCATCCGCCGCGGCCGAATCCCATTCCGAAGCCCCGATCGCCCGCATTCATGGATCCGGGCGCCCCGTATCCCGCGCAACGTCCCGCCGCACGGCCCGTCATCGGTCCCATTCCCAAGGGACCCGTCCTGTCTCCACCTGGCATGATCCGCCTCCTGCCGTAGGTACGGCTGTGCTGCAATACCCTTCTCGGTTCATCGACCGCCGCGACCGCCGCCCGAGCCGAGGCCCTGACCTCCGCCGCGGCCCCGCCCCGTTCCCCGGCCGCTGCCAAGCCCACGGCCCATTCCCGGTCCGCCGCGCGGACCGCCTCCGGCCTTTCCGCCACCACAGGGTCCCCGTCCGCGACCTGTCCCGGCCCCCTTGCCTGAAGGCCCTTTTCCATCATTTTTTGGCATCGTCATACCCTTTCCTCGGTTGCCGCATTTGCCGTCTGCCGGTCTTCCGGACACAATCGTCGCCGCCTTCCCATATCCGCGCCTTCCCCGTCGCGCCGCCGTGCTTTCATCCACACCGTCCTGCCATCCGTTCCGTGTCGTGTCGATCCGATCAAACCGAGAACAGTAGGGCTTGATGTCGAGCAGCGGTGTGCCGTCGAGCACGTCGACCCCCTGAACGTGCAGCACGTTGCCGTCGCACCGCACCAGGCGGACAATGCTCAACCCGATGGCATTCGGGCGGCGGGGCGAGCGGGTGGCGAACACGCCATGTTCGACATCCTGAAGAAACGGCTTCACGAGCATCAGGGCGGGCGCGGCCTTGTGAAGGTGGTAAAGGAGGTAGATGTGCGAGAATCCGGCGAGATCCTTCAGCCCCTCCGCATATTCCGAAAGCACCTCGACCCGCCCCGCGCATCCTTCGGCAAATACGGGTTGTATCGGGGTATCGTCCGCCTCGGTATGCCCGCTGCGGATGACACCGATCGGCGTGAAGGCGAGGGTCGGAGCGTTCACGCCCAATGTCCCTCGACGTTGGCCGAATCCACCTCGGGCAATTCGCCCGACTTGAACCTGCGGACGGCATCGGCCACCGTGCCGTCGCCCGCGAGGTACACCTTGATGCCCGCCGCATTCAGGACGCGAAACGCCTTCGGGCCCACGTGGCCCGTGACGACTCCCCGCGCGCCGAGGCGGGCGACCGTTTCCGCCGACTGGATCCCCGCGCCCTGCGCGGCGTTCAAGTTCTGCACGTTGTCGTGGGATGCGACGGCGTTCGTCTCCGTGTCCACGACCATGAAGTACTTCGCGCGTCCGAACCGCGGGTCCACGCCGCTTGTCATCTCCGCGCCCGTCGCCGTAATCGCAATCTTCATCGGCCGCTCCCTTCCCTGATTTTCATTCCACGACGCAGGAAGGACAGGGGCGCGCCCGCGCCCATCCCGTCCGCCCGTTCCCGGGCCATGGCGCCTTCGCCTTCGTCCACAACACCCCGGCATGCTCAGGGCCGGATCCGGAAGGCGCCCAGCCAGCCATGCGGTCAGAACGTCCTCCACCTGTCCGGCCGTGAATGGAACCACCCGGATGTTCGCGGACGCCAGCAGATCGGCCATCGGCTGCGAGACCGCCCCGCAAATCAGGGTATCCAGCCCCAGTGCCGTCAAGCGCGCCGCCTGGGATTGCGGATCCGTGCCGGGCAGCGATTCCTCACGGCGGGCCGTCACGCGATCCTTCCGCATCTCGATCAGGAGGACTTGCCGGGCCACATCCAGCACCGGCGAGATCCTCCCGTTCCACGTTGTCAGCGCCACGGTCATGGCCTCGTATCTCCTGAGCTCACGCATGACTATGAAGCATGAAGCGTGCCGTGAATCTCCAGCTGAAGTTGCAGACCGCTTAGGACAAGTATCTTACGACAAGTATGGGGTGCTGATGGAAGCAGCCGGAGTCGCATTCGGGCGACGGTCGTGTCGTCATAACGGCGCGCAAGTGCGACGGTGAGCGCCTGCGGCCGGTCAGGGCCTGGTCCCTGCAGCCCACGCCGGTCGATTTGCGGTCGGCCTGCGAGCGGCCGACGCCCGGGAAATCACCACGGCGGACTGCCGGCGCATGACGACGGCCGCCGGGGCTCTCCACCTCATGGATATCCGTGGGAATCCGCGAATGTCGCTGCAACCCGGGGCGTGACCGCCCGTCACCGGCGCGAACGGCCGTCGCGCTCGGGCAATGCGATCCCCAGCGCCCGCATCTTGCGGAAGAAGGTGCTCTTGTGGAGGCCGAGCGATGCGGCGGCGGCAGTGCGGTTGAAGCCGCAGCCTTCCAAAGCTGAGCGCAGGGCCTGCTCTTCCGCGGCGCGCGTTCGGCCGGCGAGAGTGGCATCCGTTGCGGGTGAGGGTGGGGGGCGCTGGCCGGTCAATTCGGGCGGAAGGTGGGCGCGGTCGATCTTCCCGGATGCGCAGAGCACAAACGCGCGTTCGAGGATGTTCTCCAGTTCGCGCACGTTGCCCGGGTAGTCGTGGGCCATGAGCGCGGCAAGGACGTCCGGCGTGACGCCCGCGACCGTCTTGCCCTGCCGCCGGTTGAACCGGGCGATGAAGTGATCGACCAGCAGGGGGACGTCCTCCTTGCGCTTTCGCAGCGGCGGCAGGTCGACCTTGACCACGTTCAGGCGGTAGAAGAGGTCCTCGCGGAAGGTCCCCTTGCGGATCATTGCGGCAAGGTCCCGGTGCGTGGCGGCCATGATGCGCACGTCGGCCCGAAGCGTCTGCGTGCCGCCGAGCGGCTCGTAGGTGCGCTCCTGGAGCACGCGCAGGAGGCGCACCTGCATCGCCGGGCTGATGTCGCCGATTTCGTCGAGGAACACCGTGCCGCCCTCGGCGAGGGCGAAACGCCCGGGTTTGT
>CAYXFW010000431.1:0-3378 GCA_964464305.1 uncultured Verrucomicrobiota bacterium | reverse complement strand
TACATCCAGCGGGACAAGCCGGGGTCGAACATCCCGCTCGGCGTGTTCTGGATCGGCGAAGCCTACTGGGACCTCGGGCAGCCCGAAGTGACGTTGAAGTTCTTCATGGATGCCCTCGGACGCTACGGGAAGGATCGCAAGGAACTGGGCATCGATCTCATCCTGGAGAAGTGGGTCGACCGCACCCGCGGCGCCGGCAAGGTCCACGGGGAGAAGGCGTGGCGCGACGCGCGCGACCTTCTTGCAAAATCCTTGGCGGCCAAGGATTACGTACTGGCCCTCCGTCTCGAGCGCATCATTCAGTACGATGCCAACACCTCGGCGGCCGAGAAGGACGCGATGCGCAAGTTCATGCTCCGGGAGGAGAACATCCCCTACGCGAGCCCCGGGGTTCTCGAGTGGATGGTGGACGCCGCGGTCGCGGACAAGAAGACGGACCTGGCCCGCAAATCGGCGGAGGCGATCATCCGCGAGTTCACCGAGACCGACTATGCGCTCACCGCGCGGAAGCTGATCGCGCAACTTGCGGTGGACGAAGGCCGGTTCGACGATGCGATCGTGCAGTACAACATCATTCGCGAGGTCTATGCGTCCTCCCCCGAGGCCGCGGAGGCGTTGCTCGTGTTGGGACGGTTGTACCGCGACAAGGACGACGTGGAGAAGGCGGACCTCGCCTACAAGGATCTGCTGGGCGTCAAGGAGTGGAAGACGCTCTGGCCCGCCGCCCTGTACGGTCGCGGCGACCTGTGGGTCTCGCAGCGGAAGTACGACACGGCGGCCCCATATTTCGAGCGCATCTACCTGCTGTACGCCGGCCACAAGGAATGGGTCGGGAAGGCCTATGTGGCCCGGGCGGAATGCCTCGTCAAGCTGGGTCGGATCAAGTCGGCGATCGAGACGCTGGACGAATTCCTGGGCAAGAAGGAGTGGGAGGATCTTCCGGAAACCGCAACGGCGCGGGAACTCCGGCAGAAATTCCAGTCGCGGATATGACACGGCATCTTCCATGGATCGCATGCGCGGCCGCACTTGTGGCGGTGGCCGCCCCGGGGCAGACGAGCGGGCCCGTCCGGCAAGCCGGCGCCGAGGGCGTCACGGTTCGCCTGGCCAAGGAGAACGAGCCTCTCCTCGAGGTGATCCTGGTGAAACGCCAGGGGCCGACGGTCTTCTACCGCATGCCCAATGCGCCCGCCGGCGTCATGTCCCAGTTCGCGGTCGACGCCTACGAGGAGGCGGAGTTCCGCATCGAGATCCCGGAGGAAAAGGCCTACGCAGCCGCGTTGCAGCGCCGCTGGTCGACGGCCGGCGCCATCCTTCACAACGCCCTGCTTCCGACGCTTCCGTTTCTCGACCTGCCCGAGAACAACGCGGCCGACCCCGTGATGACGGCGGCCCGCTACTACCTGCGTGCCGCGCAGCAGGCCGCCAAGAAGGGCGGCGATGCCGCCAAGGCCGAGTCCGACAAGTGGTACCAGTACGCCTACGGTTTGTTCTCCGCCGCGGCCCGCGCGAAGGATTGGCACCCGTTCGGCGAGTCATGCCTGATCCGCGCGCAGATCTGTCTGCTCGATCTGGGCAGGGCCGACGAAGCGGAGAAGGGCCTGGCGGTCGCGCGGGCGCCGGAGCCGGGCGATGCGTCGTACGGCGTCTACTGGCTCGCGCAGGCGCGGCTGCTGTATGCGCGCGAGAAGCCGCGCGAGGCGCTCGATGCGGTCATCCTTTCCTCCATTCACGAGACCAAGGACGTCGAGACCTTCCCGGATGCACTGATGGTCGCCGCCCAGTGCTATGAGGACGTCAACGAGATCCATCGCGCGCGCGATGTGTATTACGAGGTCGCGCGGCTCTTCACCGGCACCGAGTGGGGCGACGAGGCGCGCCTCCGCCTGAAGTTCATCATGGAGAACGGTATGACCAAGGAGGCCGAGGAGGCCAACATCACCGGCGTCTTCTTCGGGAGCGAAGAGGACATGAACGTCATGGCGGACAAGTACTTGACGGAATCCGAACCCAAAGCGAAGCCGGAGGCGGGGGCCCCCGGCGCGCAAGGAGAAAAGAAATGACGCACCGAACCCGCTCCGTGTTCTTCCTGCTCGCCGCGGTCACGTTGATCGCCGCAGCCCATGCCGTTTTCGCCCAGACTCCCGCTGCTGCGCCGGCCGCCGCGGCCGCGGCCGCGCCCACGGCTCCTGCGGCCGCCACGGGGCCCAAGGTCCAGGAGGTCACCCTGTGGGGCATGTGGAAGACCGGCGGCTGGGCGATGTATCCCATCGGCGCCCTGTCGATCTTCGGCCTCGCGCTGACCGTCTTCGGCTTCCTGTTCCTGCGCGAACCGAAGATGGTCCAGTCCGCACTCCTTCCGCTCCTGCAGAACCAGGTGTCGAACCTGGACTTCCGCAGTGCCAGCGTCACCTGCAGCGGCACGCCGGGCGTGTTCACGAATATCGTCAATGCGGGCCTGCTGCGGTTGAGCGACGGCATTACCGATGTCCAAACCATCGAAAAGGCCATGGAAGAGGCGGCCGTCGAGGAGAACACCAACGGCCTGCGCCCGATCAGCTACCTCTCGATCATCGCATCCGTGGCGCCGATGTTCGGGCTGCTCGGCACGGTCAGCGGTATGATCAAGGCCTTCCAGAAGATCGGCCTCGGGGCGATGGGCGATCCCGAAAAGCTGGCCGGTGACATCGGCGAAGCCATGATCACGACCGCTTTCGGACTGATCGTCGGCATTCCGTTTATGTTCTTTTACTTCTACCTGAAGTCCCGGTTCCAGGGGAACATGGCCCGCATCGCGCGCCTGGCCGGCAACCTGACGCACCATCTCGCGGCGATCATGGACCGCCTGCGCACGGGTGAGCTGCCCGTGGATCGCGTGACCCTGCCGGACCTGATGGCTCCGATCGTCTCGGACGCTGCGACGCTTGCCCCGCCCCAGCCCCCGCCCCCGGCGCAGGCCTGATCTCGGAGAGTCTCCGATGCGAATTGTTCAGGACGACGTCGAAGAAGCCAAGTTCCAGATGGCACCCATGATCGACATGGTGTTCCTTCTGCTGATCTTCTTCATGTGTGCCTCGTCCATCAGCCAGAACCGGACGAAGCAAATCGAGATGCCGGTCGCGACCAAGGGTGTTGTGCCGAAGGATCGGCCGGACCGGTGGACGGTGAACATCCTGGCCGATGGGACGTTCTTTAGCGGTGACAAGGTCACCACGATCGACGACCTGAAGATCGAAATGGCTGGCCGCCTCAAGGCGGAACCGAAGACCAAGGTCTACGTCCGCGCTGATGCCAACGCGAAGCACAAGGAAGTCAAGAAAGTGCTCACGGCCATGGCGGCCATCGGGGTTGATGACTTCATTTTTGGCGTGTATACTC
>CAYXFW010000430.1:0-3379 GCA_964464305.1 uncultured Verrucomicrobiota bacterium | reverse complement strand
CGACCTTCCCCGCCGCCATCGATCGAATGCGCTCCGTCGCGGCGAACGATACCGCCCGCTCCGGGGCGCCGCACAAACGCAGCCACATGTGGATGACCCGCCGCTGGAGGGCCGTCGGAAGCCTCGTGAGGCCCGCCGCGTCCAGCAGGTTCCCGCGCCGGACCCGCGCCAGGGACCGCGCGGCCATGACGCCCAGCCACTCGTCCTCCGCCCCGAGGATTTCGGCGGCCGTCCGCAGCGCTTCTCGCGCGGAGGGATTCAACTCCCGCTCGATCGTCGGCAGAACGCGCCGGCGAACCCGGTTTCTTACATGACGGAGCTCGCGGTTGCTCGCGTCTGTGCGCCACGAAATACCGCTCTCCCGCAGGAAGGTTTCGATGGCGGGGCGGCCGGTCCGGAGCAGCGGCCGCACGATGCGAAGTCCGCCCACCGTGGCATCGGGCGCCATGGCCGAGAGCCCGGTCGATCCGGCGCCGCGACACAACCGCATCAGGATGGTCTCCGCCTGGTCATCCGCCGTATGGGCCAGGGCAACCCGATCCGCCCCGCACGCGACCGCGGCGTCGCGAAAGAAACTGTGGCGCGCCTGACGTGCGGCCATCTCGAGGGAAATGCGTCCCGCGCGCGCCGCAGCCGGAACGTCGACCTGCGCCTCGACGTGGTCCACGCCAAGATCCGCGGCGAGCTTTCGCACGAAGGCCGCATCGCGATCCGCCGCCACCCCGCGAATGCCGTGATGCAGGTGTGCCATCACGATTCGCGGGCCGCCGCGCGACACGAGCCGATGGAGGATGTGCGTCAGCGCGACGGAATCCGCTCCGCCCGAAACGCCCAGCAGGAGGCACCGGCAACCGTCGAGCAGCCTGTCCTTCAGGATCGCCCGGCGGACAGTGCCCACGATGGATGCGGCGGAGGTCATCGTCGGACTCCCGCGCGGGCCGCCCCGCCTAGCCCTTCGCCGCGGGCGGTTCGAAACGGCGGAGACCGTTCATGTAGGGCCACAGCGGCTCGGGGAGATCGACCGAGCCGTCCGCCTGTTGTCCGTTCTCCAGGAGCGCGACGATGAGCCGCGGCAGGGCGACGCCGGACCCGTTGAGGGTGTGCACGAAGGCCGGTTTGCCGTCGGCTCCGCGGTGGCGGATGCCCGCGCGCCGGGCTTGAAAGTCCTCGAAATTGCTGCAGGACGACACCTCCAGCCATCCATTGTGTCCCGGCGCCCAGAGTTCGAGGTCGTAGCACTTCGCCGCGGCAAAGCTCAGGTCGCCCGAGCAGAGGGCGAGCACGCGGTAGTGGAGGCCGAGACGCTTGAGGACGTCCTCCGCGTGCCCGACCAGGATCTCCAGTTGGTCGTACGAGGTCGATGCCTCGACGAACCGGACCATCTCGACCTTGTCGAACTGGTGCACGCGGATGAGCCCGCGCGTGTCGCGCCCGGCCGCGCCGGCCTCGCGCCGGAAGCACGCGGAGTAGGCGGTGAGCGCCACGGGCAGGGGCCCGGCCATGATCTCCTCGCGGTAGAGGTTCGTCACCGGAACCTCGGCGGTCGGGATCAGGTAGAGGTCGTCCGACGGGATGTGATACATGTCCTCCGCCAACCGCGGCAACTGGCCGGTGCCGGTCATTGCGGCGGCGTTGCAGAGGAACGGCGGGGCGATCTCGGTGTAGCCGTGTTCCTTGACATGCAGGTCGAGCATGAACTGGATCAGGGCGCGTTGCAGCCGGGCGCCTGCGCCATGGAAGAGGGGGAAGCCGGCGCCGGACATCCGCGCCGCGCGCGGCAGGTCGAAGAGGTCCAGCTTCTCCCCGAGATCCCAGTGCGGTTTCGGCTCGAACGCGAACGACCGGGCTTGTCCCCACGTGCGCACGACGACGTTGCCCGAGGCATCGGGACCGACGGGCGTGCTCGTGTGAGGCGCGTTCGGCATCAGCAGGAGCCGGTGGTCGCGGTCCGCCTCGACCTCGCGCACCTCGCGGTCGATCGCCTCGATCCGCTCGCCGATCTCCCGCACCGCGGTCTGCATCGCCGCCGTGTCCTGCCCCTCCTTGCGCAGCCGGCCGATGTCCTTCGATTTGGTGTTCCGCTCGCTCTTCAGCGCCTCCACCTCGGTGAGCATCGCGCGCCGCCGCTGATCCAGCGCCAGCAGCGCGTCCAGATCGTAGTCCGACCCGCGGTTCTTCAGCGCCTCGCGGACACGCGCCTCGTTCTCCCGGATAAACTTCATGTCGAGCATGGCCGTAACTCCCCCGCCGCCGGCCCCAAGCCAGCGAGGCGACATAGTAGCGAGCGCCCCGCAGGCGCGCAAACCCGCCAAGCGCCGATGGACCGAATCAGCCGAAGGAGCCAAGAAACCTTGACTCGTCGCAACGCCAGGCCCAGAGTTTCCCGCCATGGAGAAGCACCGGAGCGAACAGTGCGCGTTCAAACCCGCCTCCGCCCATGAAAGCCAACGGGGCGCGGAATAGGCGTTAGCGAGAATGGAAATGAAGACGATCAGCATCCTCATTCTGCTGGTGTTGCCGATACTCCGTGTACGTGGGGAAGCGGCCGAGCGCCCAATCTGGCTTCCTCTCGGGACGACATATTCAATATCCAACCCCGGCATGAAGACCCAGCCACCGCGGGACAACGACATCGTTGCGGAGGTGTACCAGGAGAACGACCGGCTGATTATTCAGACCAACGTCCTTCAACTCATCCAACAACCCCGTTGGTTCAAAGGGGTCAAACCACCGGAGTCGCTCCAGGATGTACCGCTGACGAATCAGGGATCATCCCTCACTCTGAAGATCAAGTCGGGTGGCGCCCCGAACCTTCTCCACCTCGTGCTTACGCTGAAGGCACAGGAACGGACGGTCCGGCGCGAACTCGAGCACAGATGGACCAACATCATTCCGTTTCTGTTTTCCATTACGGCAGATGGCAAACCAATCGGTCCCCAGGACCCGCCTGCCTGGAGCAAGTTCGGCGGGGTAAACTGGATGAACGAACTCGTTCCCGTCGGGACTTCGAAGACATGGAACGTCTGTATCGACACCCGAAGCATCACCGCAGCTTTCACCGAACCCCGGCCGAAGAACGTCACGATTGTTGCAGCCTTTTCGGAATATCAGCACGAGGTCCCAGCACTGCTCGGCGAAAACTGCAACGGCGAAGGGATCAAGGGCGATTTCAAGGGGCCTGCGATTACGCTTCGGAGCAACGAGGTCAGGCTGGACTTCGATGGGAAGAAACTGAGATCTAAAGAGGATCGCTAACAAGACAAATCCAGCATACGCGGCAAACCGCGCCGCTGATTTGCGGCGTTGGCCGCCCGAATCCATCAGAAGGCTGGGAAAAAGGCGCCCCCGGGTTGGCAAAACGTTCTTGCGCTTTCACCTG
>CAYXFW010000429.1:0-3397 GCA_964464305.1 uncultured Verrucomicrobiota bacterium | reverse complement strand
CGGGAAACTCGCGCCGGACGAGATGAGCGGCAGCACGTTTACGATCTCGAATATGGGCATGCTCGATGTCGAGAATTTCACCGCCATCATCAATCCGGGCGAGGCGGGAATCCTGGCCGTCTCCAGCACGCGCGAGACGCCCGTCGTCCGCGATGGCCGGATCGTGGTGCGGTCGGTCATGAAGATCACCGTCTCCGCCGACCACCGAGTGGTCGACGGCGCCGTCGCCG
This sequence comes from uncultured Verrucomicrobiota bacterium, assembly GCA_964464305.1. Classification (GTDB taxonomy): domain Bacteria; phylum Verrucomicrobiota; class Kiritimatiellia; order PWTM01; family PWTM01; genus VGWF01. The sequence continues at coordinate 3,167 of CAYXFW010000429.1, read as the reverse complement.
CCGGATTCGTCAATGCCATTCGTATCCGGCTGGAAGATGTCGCGCTCTGGAAGCGGATGGCCTGAGATACGTTCTAACGCAGGAGCGGTCGACATGGAATCGTACGATGTGGTGGTGATCGGCGCGGGTCCGGGGGGCTATCCGGCCGCCATTCGCGCGGCGCAGTTGGGCGCGAAGACGGCCGTGATCGAGCGCGAAGCGTGGGGCGGGACGTGCCTCAACTGGGGCTGCATCCCGACCAAGGCGATGATCGCGGCGGCGGACCTCGCCGCGCATGTACGCGACGCGGCGGCGCTGGGCGTCCGGGCGGACAACGTCCGCGTCGACTACTCCGCGCTGCTCGCCCACAAGCAGGCAACGGTGCAGAAACTTGCGGGCGGCATCCAGTCGCTGCTCAAGGCCCATGGCGTCACCATGCTCCGCGGGCAGGCCTCGTTTCAAACTCGCGACCGTATCCGCATCGAGGGGTCCGACGGCGAAATGACCGTCCGTGCGGCAAAAATCATCCTTGCCACGGGATCGACCTCCGCCGTCCCCGGTTTCCTTCCAAAGCACGAGGCCGTGATCGAAAGCCGCGCGTTCCTCGACCTGCCCGCGCTGCCGGCGCGCCTCATCGTCATGGGCGGCGGTTACATCGGCTGCGAGCTGGCCTGCATGGCGGCGATGCTGGGGTCCAAGGTGACGATCGTCGAGATGCTCGAGGATGTGCTGATGCTGCTCGACGCCGACGCGCGCCGCGAGGTGCGCCGGTCGATGGAACAGCATCACGGCATCCGGATCGTGACGGGTAGGGGCGTGGATTCGGTCGACGCGGGCGCTGCGGGCGTCCGCGTGAAGGTTGGCGACGAGACGATCGAGGGCGACCGCCTGCTGGTCGCGGTCGGCCGGCGTCCGGTGACCGACGGGCTTCACCCGGAGCGCGCCGGCCTCCGGCCCGACGAGAAGGGCTTCCTCCGGGCCGACGGACGCAACCGCACCGCCGTGCCGGGCATCTATGCGATCGGCGACGTCAATGGCGGACCGCAGCTCGCGCACGCCGCGACATCGCAGGGCACGATTGCGGCGGAAGACGCCTGCGGTCATCGCGGCAAGCCCAACGAGTCGCTTGTGCCCGGGGTCATCTTCACGATGCCCGAGGTCGCGCTGGTCGGGCTGACCGAGACCGAGGCGAAGGCCCGGGGCCTTGCGGTAAAGGTCGGCAAGTTCCCGTTCGTCGCGCTCGGCCGCGCCATCGCCTCCGGCCAGACCGGCGGCTTCGTGAAGTGGATCGCCGACCCGGCGAGCGGACAATTGCTCGGTGCGGCCGCGGTCGGACCGCGCGCGACGGACCTCATCTCCGAGGCCGCCGTCGCGATCCGCGCGGAGCTGACCGCGCACGAACTCGGACGGACCGTCCATCCGCACCCGACCTTCGGCGAAGCCTGGATGGAAGCCGCCCATGCCGTCGCCGGCGAGTGCGCCCACCTTCCGCCCCCGCGGCGGTAGGGCCGCGATCGCACGCCCATCCGTCCAACCCTTGGACGCCGTGGGCGCTCGTCGTCCAAGGGTTGGAAACGGATCGACCCGGTCGACAGCTGCTGCGGGTGGGCAGGAAGGCCGCGATCGGCGATCTCATCTATAGCAAACGGCACATGGTGGGGACGGTTTCTGTAGCTGCGACCGTCAATCGCGGCGGGCAGGTAGCCGGCGGGGCGCATGTCGGGCGCATGGAACTTCTGCGGGTCATGTTCACGCGAGACGAGCGACGGCGGTCACGATGCGGTTCCAGAGCGAGTCTGCTGTAGATGAGATGAGAAGGTCGGCTCCTAGGTGGTACAACCACCGGAAACGCACTCGAGGGTGCATAGGAGACCGACCATGAAGAAGGGTAGCTACATTGGGATGGATTTGGGAGATCGATTTCACGAAATCTGCGGGTTGGACCGCAGAGGTGGGGTGGTGGAACGGGAACGGGTGACGAACGTGCGGGAGTCGATCGAAAAGTTCTTTGGGGAGAGGAAGCCGGCGGTGGTGGTCCTGGAAGCGGGGACGCATTCGGGATGGATCGGGCGCATGTTGGAAGGGTACGGTCATCGGGTGGTGGTGGCGAATCCGCGGCATGTGCGGGCGATCTGGGATCGGGATCGGAAGAGCGACGTATCCGACGCCGAAATGCTTGCGCGTTTGGTGCGGGTCGACGAGACGTTGCTCCATCCGATCCGCCTGCGCAGTGAGACGACACAGATCGACCATCTGACCGTGAAGGTTCGGGATGGGTTGGTGCAGACGCGAACGAAGCTGGTCAATCAGGTGCGCGGGCTGGCCAAGTCGATCGGGTACCGGGTGGCCAGCGGCGATGCGCGCACATTCGTTCCGAAGGCCCGGGCTGGGCTTTCGGGGGCACTTCGGGAGGCTCTGGAGCCTCTTCTGGCGGCGCTCGAGACTGTGGAGACCCAGATTCGGGCGCTGGACCGGAAGATCGAACGGATCGCGACCGAGCGGTATCCGACGACGGCTCGGTTAAGAGAAGTGACCGGGGTGGGAGCGCTGACGGCCCTGACCTATGTGCTGACGATCGAAGATCCAACGCGGTTTCGGAAGAGCCGCGAGGTGGGACCGTATCTGGGGTTGGTGCCCCGGCGGGACCAATCCGGCGCGACGGACAAGCAGCTGCCGATCACCAAAGCGGGGGACGGCTACCTTCGGCGCCTGTTGGTCAGCAGCGCACAGTACATCCTGGGGCGCCACGGACCGCCGTGTACGTTGCGCGCGTTCGGCCTTCGCCTGGCCGAGCGGGGCGGACGCAAGGCCAAGCGCCGGGCGGCGGTCGCCGTCGCCCGGAAGCTGGCGGTGTTACTACATGCACTTTGGGTGAGCGATGCACCCTACGATCCGAACCGGAGGCTGACGATGGCAGCCGAGGCGGCCTGATCGAACCGGGCCAGGAACGGAGCTTTGAAGTGAAGGAGGAACGATAGCGTCCAACGGAACGGACACCGCGGAACTTCCGATTCAAGATCCCGTCCGGGTGATGGCGAGTTCGCGGCGGAGCCTCAAGAGCTCGTGCTGTAGATGGCCACCCCAATGACGGACCTCAATGTGCACCGAGCCCCACAGGGCTCCTCGAAGAGTGCGGATGGAAGCCTGATCAACGAATCGGCGGTATGCGGTGTCCGCCACGGCGGACG
>CAYXFW010000428.1:0-3401 GCA_964464305.1 uncultured Verrucomicrobiota bacterium | reverse complement strand
GTTGCCAACTGGGCGATGAACCGCGGGAAGCACGTCTACTGCGAGAAGCCGCTGGCGAACAGCGTCGAGGAGGCGCGCGTCGTCCGCGCGACCTACCTGAAGAACAAGGACAAGCTGGCGACGCAGGTCGGGACCCAGCGGCATTCGGACGAAAACTTCAACCGCGTGCGCGAGCTGGTCCGCGACGGCGCGATCGGCGAGCTCAAGACGGCGTGGGCCTGGGGCAACCGGAAGATTCCGCGCCCGGGCTATCTGCCCGCCCAGGGCGAACCGCCGGCCGATTTCGCCTACGACCTCTGGGTCGGGCCGTCCCCGATGCACCCGTACAACCCGGGCTACTTCTCCGGAGGTCCCGGGGCGAATTGCCTTCAGTGGAACATGTACTGGGACTTCGGCAGCGGGCAGGTCGGCGACATGGGCAGTCACACGATGGACATCGCGTGGAACGCGCTCGACGCCGGGCGGCCGACCTCCGCCGAGGCGACGGGCGACGCCTTCAACCCCGACGTGACGCCGGTGGAGCTGACGTCGACCTTCGACCTGCCTGCGAACGACTGGCGGCCGGCGATGCAGCTTGTCTGGTGCCAGGGCGGTGCGATGCCGAAGAGCCCGAAGGAGTTCATCGACCTGAACAAGATCGGGCACGGCGCCATGTTCAAGGGATCGACGGGCCACATTGTGTGCGACTTCACCTCCCGCCTCGTGCTGCCCTACGGGAAGGGCGCGGACATGACCGGGTACAAGCCGCGCACGAAGGACCAGCTGATTCCGCCGCTGGGCCACTTCCAGGGCCAGTGGGTGGAGGCCTGCAAGGGCGGACTCAAGACCTCCTGCAACTTCGACTACGCCGGCGTGATGATCGAGACGATGATGCTCGGCCTGGTCGCCTACCGCGCGAAGAAGAAGATCGCCTACGACGGCGAGACCGGCCGGGTCACCAACTGCCCCGAGGCGGATGCCCTGCTGAAGCGGACCTATCGCGACGGTTGGACGCTGAACGGCTGAGCGCGGCCCCCAAATCATCGGCTAAGAACAGACGACCGGGAACGAACGATGCTTCGAGTGCCTCCTGCACGGCGCTGATGGAACGGCGCCCTCCAGGACCATCATCTCGTATCTCTATGGATTGGGCTTTGGAGGGCCGCGCTCCGTCGCGGCCGTATCCATGCGCACTTCACCCCGATCTTGCTCGCGGGGTTCGTCCTTAGCCGATGATTTGGAGCGGACGTTCCGTCCTTGACAGGGAGCCATCCGGAGGGCATAAAGGGTGGATTATTCACGTTTACCGGGAGCGCCCCCATGTCGGTGCATGCAAGTTTAAAGGGTGGGTCGGGAAAGATCGCCGCGAAGCGGAACGTTCTCAAGCGTTTCGAGCGCATCGACCTGTTGGTGCAGCGCGGCAAGTGGAAGAAGGGCGAGCGTGCCCTTGGCCTTCCCAAGACCAAACCCTCGATCTGATCTCCGCCTCCAGAAGTATCTGGCGGATTGCGGCGTCGGTTCCCGGCGCGCCTGCGAGCTATTGATCGCCGAAGGCCGGGTTTTGGTCGACGGCGCGAAGATTCTCGAGCAGGGCGTGCGTGTCGACCCGTCCAGGGTATCCGTGACCGTGGACGGCCGCCCCGTCTGGCCCGAGCGCCCCGTCCACATTCTCCTTCACAAGCCTTCGGGATTCCTCTGCACGTCCCGGGATCCACACGGCCGGCGGACGTTTCACGAACTGCTCCCCCCGGGGCTCGGCGCGCGCGTGTATTCGGCGGGCCGGCTCGACTGGGACAGCGAGGGTCTGCTGTTGGTCACGAACGACGGGGAGCTCGCGAACCGGTTGATCCATCCGCGTCATCACGTGGAAAAGACCTACTGCATCTGGACGCCGGCGCCGCTGGACCCGGTCTGGATGGAGCGGTTTGCGGCCGGGGTGGAATCGGAAGGCGAGCGGCTGGCGGCGCGGTCCGCGAGGCCCCTGGGCCGCGACGGGCTCGGGTATCGCTTCGAGATGGTGCTGGGCACCGGGAAGAACCGTCAGATCCGCCGCATGTTCGAGGCGGCCGGCCAGCCGGTTCTCCGGCTGCTGCGCGTGCGCTTCGGCCCCCTCGATCTGGGCGACCTTGCCCCCGGCGCGTGGCGTTACCTGACCCCTCCCGAGCTCTCCGCGCTCCGGCGCGCGACCGGAAGCGGGCAGGGTGCCGTGTCCGGGGGTGCGGGTCCGCGCGACCGTCCGGCGCAGTCCGCGCGCGATTTCGATTGAGGGCCTCGCCGCCCCGGCGCACTCCGGCGGGGCCGTCGCGTTACTCGAGAATATCCATCGCCTCGGCGGCGGCGCGGCAGCGTTGCACCTGCTGCTCGTATTCCTGGATGCCGGCCGCGGGGGTGCCGGTGGCGCGCGCGATCCGCAGGGCCTCCTCGGCGGCACGCCGCGCCTTCGGGTAGTCGCCCGACACGTAATACCCCTCGGACAGCGTGCTCCACACGTGAAAATCCATCGGGGCGATCATCAAGGCCTCGCGGGCGAGGGCGACGGCCCGCCGGCCGTCGCGGAACCGGATGTCGCGCGCGGTGGCGTGCAGCCAGGCGAGATTGTTCATGGCGAAGTAGTCGGTCCGGTCCGCGTCGACCGCCCGCTGGAGGATCTCGATGGCCTCGGCGTAGCGTCCGAGGGCGATGCAGGCCGTGCCCAGTCCGAACATCGCCCGGCGGTTCTTGGGGTCGGTTTCCAGCGCCTTGCGGAATGCGGCGGCGGCGCCCTCGTGATTGCCGAGGCGGGATTGGAAGAAGCCCTCCTCAATCTGGGGCTGCGCCTTGCGTTCCGCTTCGGACATTTCCCGCGCCGGTTCGGGCGCGTTCGTCGACGCGCCGGCGGCCGGAGCGGCATCCGGCGCCTGCGCCCCGGCGGCTGCGGCGAGGGCCCAGGCGGCGGCGAGGGCGGCCATCCGGACCGCCCGTGCAGGATCGTTTCGAGTTGTTCGCATCACTTTCTCACCGTCACCTTGACCGAGGACGGCGCCACGGAGTGGAGCCGCACGCCCGGGGGAACATAGACCTGAACCGGAAGCTCGTACGAGACGCCGCGGTCCAGCGTCACGGTCTCGACGAAGGCTTGAACCGCCGCGGGATCGAGTGTTTCCAGGCTGGCGACCCGCCCCTGGAGCTGCACCTGGACCGTCGCGGGTTCCACATCCAGCGCCGGGGAGGGGCCGGCGCGAACCAGCGCGCGGACGGGCACCGCGTCCAGCCGGCGGACGGCGGCGTGCTCGACAATGCCGACTTCGACCGCCACACGTTCCGGGTCCACGCGCGCGCCGGCGAAGGCTGCGGGGGGCACCACCGATCCGCGGACCTTGAAGGACTGCACGCGGCCCTGCAGGTCGATGGGCAGCGTATGCACCACCTCCACCTCCTGCAAC
>CAYXFW010000427.1:0-3404 GCA_964464305.1 uncultured Verrucomicrobiota bacterium | reverse complement strand
TCGGTGCCGTCGGGGAACTTCGGCAACTCGTTCGGTTGCGAACTGGCGAGGCGGATGGGGCTGCCGGTGGCCCGGCTGATCCTTGCGGTCAATGCGAATGACGAGTTTCCGAGGTTCCTGGCGGGCGGCGGATATCGCGCAGTGAGCCCCTCCCGCGCATGCCTCTCCAATGCGATGAACGTGGGGAATCCGAGCAACCTGGCGCGCTACTTCGATGCCTTTGGCGGCATCCTGACGCGCGAGGGAACGGTGCGAAAGGCGCCGGACGTCGCGGCGATGCGCGCGGCGCTGGAGTCGGTGTCGATCGACGACGACGCGACGGTCGCCTGCATCCGCGATGTCTGGACGCGCCGCCACGTGCTGCTCGAGCCGCATGGCGCGGTCGGCGTGGCCGCGCTGCGCCGGCTCGGGGCCGGGGCGGGTCCGGCGATATGCCTGGAAACGGCGCATCCGGCGAAGTTCTCCGAGACCATCGAGCGCGAGCTTGGCTTTGCGCCTCCGCCGCCGGCCGCCTTCCAGAAGCTCGCGGAGCGGACCCTCGCAGTGGAGAATATTCCGGCGACGTACGAAGCCCTTCGCGAAACCCTGACGAGGAACGCATGAAATGGATCCAGGTCTTTTCTCCGGCGACGATCGGCAACATCGGGCCGGGCTTCGACGTGCTGGGCATGGCGGTGAAGGGGCTCGGCGACACGGTCTACGCGCGCCGCATCCGCTCCGGCATCCGGATCGCCGAGGTGAAGTCACCCACGCCCATCCCGTCCGATCCGCGCAAGAACACGGCGGCCATCGCCGCGTCGAACGTCTTCCGGTTCCTCAGCGTTCGCGGCGGGATCGAGCTCCGCATCCACAAGGGGCTCCCGGCAGGCTCCGGACTCGGGTCGAGTGCGGCGTCCGCCGCCGCCGGCGCCTATGCTGCGAACTGGCTCTACGGCCGGGAACTCAGCATCGAGCAGCTCATCCTCGCCGCCACGCAGGCCGAGGCCGAGGTGTCCGGAGGATTTTTCGCGGACAACACGGCGCCGGCACTGCTCGGCGGGGCGACGCTGACGCGATGCTGCGTGCCCCTCGACGTCACGCGGATCGGCATCATCCGCCGGCTGCGGATCGTGCTCGTCACGCCCGGCATTACGATTCTGACCCGCGAGGCCCGGAAGATCCTGCCCGCGACGGTGCCGATGGCCTCGTTCGTCTTCAACATGGCCAATACGGCCCTGATCACGGCGGCCTTTGCGAAGAACGACTACTCGCTCTTTGCGCGAAGCCTTAACGATGTCGTCGTGGAGCCCGTCCGGGCCCGGCTGATCCGCGGCTTCCACCAAGTCAAGGAAAATGCGATCCGGGCCGGGGCCGACGGCGTGGCCATCTCCGGATCCGGGCCGACGGTGTTCGCCATCACCGACAACCTCCGGAAGGCCCGCGCGATCGAACAGCAGATGGTGTTGACCTTCAACGCCCAGGGCATCCCGTCGCGAAGCTGGGTGACCACCATGGACCCCCACGGCACCCGCGTGGTCGAGCCGGAAGGCTGAAGGCCGACGGAGCGGTAGGCAAGGGACGAGGGTCGAGGTCCGAGGGGCGGACGGAGGCCGGAGGTCAGAGGTTGGAAGCCGGCCCTCTTTTCCGCATCCAGTTGTAGCCGGGGGCGCCGACTCCGGCCTTCTCGTGCCCCCGGAGCGCTTGCCCGCCGGGCTCGACGCGCCCGGCGACATCCTTGCCCCGCGTTCCGCCACCCCATCCTCCCCATCCTGTGATCCCGTCCGTTCTCCTCTCCGCGTCGCCGCGTGAATCCTCCGGCCGAAAAACAGTTGAGTTTTCCCTTGTCTCCCGCTCTGCCGCATGGCCTAATGGCAGACGGTCGCTTGGTGTGGGAGACGAGACATGAATTGGACAACGATGCGGAGCGGGATGGTTGCGGCGGTGCTGGCCGTGGGCGCATCCGGGGCCTTGGCCCAGGGTTGGGTGCCGGCGACCGGAACCAACGACTGGAATACCGCGTCCAACTGGGATCCGACGACCGTGCCGGACGGCACCGGGGCCATCGCCGTCTTCACCAACGACTACTTCGAAGCCGTCGGTGCGACGCTCACGAGCGACATCACGCTGAACGGGCTGTGGATCGCCGACCCGGGCGTCACCGACACCAACCCTCTCACGATCTTCGGCAAGCAGATTACGTTCGCCGGGACGGATCCGCAGATCCTTGTCAGCAACCAGTACAACGGCCGGCTGATCTTCGATACTTCCACGACGACGCGCGTGGATGGCGTCACGCTGCGGCTCAATGCTGCGACAGGCCCCAACACGTGGGATTCCGGAAATCCCTATATCAAGGGCCCCATCGTCGGCGATGGGACCCTGTTTTTCACGTACGGAAGCTGGGAATTGCAGGGGCTGAACAGCAATTTCACAGGAAGCATCATCGTCAGCAACACCTTCGGCGCGGGATTGTTGGACGGCCGCGGGAACGGGCTCAACGCGTACTACTATTTTGGCGATACCAACGGGGAAACCTACATCCACAGCAGCTCGATCGTCCGCGTCATGCGCGATAGCGCGAACTGCTCGAACGCAGAGCCATTCCACCTGTACGGCTTCAACAACCGGGGATCGCTCCGCTTCTTTGCCAACAGCAATTCCCGCTACACCGGGGTCGTCACGCTGCACACCAACAGCTCCATCTCGATCGGACAGTACATCGCCGCTGCGGGGCCCGGCTCCCGGAGAGATTTCCTTTACACCGGCACGTTGCAGGACGACGGCCTGGGCCGGGGCATTCATTTCCTGCACGACTCGGCCTCCAGCGGCTGGGCCGCGTCCAACCTGGCCACACGGGCCAGTCGGATCGTCTTCGCCGGCGAGGGCACGTACGGCGGGTTCACCCACCTCAGCAACGCCCACACCAACGACGTCACGGGCACCTTCGACGGGTACCTCGCGCTGACCAACGGGGCCAACCGCCTGCCGGCGGGTACGACGATGTTTCTCGGCGGCATAACGAACAGCGGTGCCGGCAACATCGGCGGCCTGGGCGCGAGCGGGATTCTGATCCTCGCCGGGGCGGACCAGGAGTTCGCCGGGCTGTACACGCTGGGAACCGGATCCATGAGCCGGGTGGTCGGCGGCGTGGCGGCGAACAGCACGCTGACGCTGAACATCGCGGCAGGCCGGACGAACATCTTCAACGGCGGCCTCGGCGGCGGCGTGGGCGTGACGGTGGGCGTCGAATACGCCGACCTCGGCTATTCCAACAACCTGGCGCTGGTGAAGAAGGGCCTGGGCATGTTGACGCTCAACTCCAACAACACCTACGCCGGGACGACGACGGTCGAGGCCGGGATTCTGCAAATCAACGGGGCCCACAGCGGCAGCGGCGCAGCCACGGTCCAGTCGGGCGGAACGCT
>CAYXFW010000426.1:0-3428 GCA_964464305.1 uncultured Verrucomicrobiota bacterium | reverse complement strand
TCGAACTCCAGTTTTGGATCCTGTGCGGCCAAGTACTTGCGGGAATTCCCGTTCGCGTTGACGAGCAGGTCGCACGACGTGCCGACCGCGGCGGCGTATTCCTCCTTGTCCACCGCCACCACGCGCCAACCCCGCCGGGCGGCCTCGGCGGCGATCGCGGAACCGACAAACCCCTTCGCGCCGAGCACCAGACACGTACGCTGGCCGGCCACACTCACAGGCGCACCGTCCCCTCGCGCCGGGCCTGCTCGAACCAGCGGACGGTCCGCAGCAACCCCTCGCCGAGCGGCGTCGGGCAGGACAGCCCCAGCGCGTGCAGGCGCGACACGTCGAAGATCTTGTCGATCTGGCCGTCCGGTTTCGTCGAGTCCCACGCGATGCGGCCCGTAAACCCGGTGGTCTGCGCGACGGTCCCGGCCAGCTCGCGGATCGAGATCCGCGTGCCCGAGGAGATGTTCACCGGCTCGCTGGAGTCGTAGTTCGCCAGGAACCAGGGGGTCGTCGCGGCGACGTCGCCGGCGTAGACGAAATCGCGCGTCGGACGGCCGGTTCCCCACGCCGTGATCTCCGCGTCACCCCGGTCGCGCGCCTCGAGATACTTGCGGACCAGCGCGGGCACCACGTGCGATTGCTCCAGGTTGAAGTTGTCCCACTCGCCGTAGACGTTGCCGGGGATCAACACGACGGAGTTGAAGCCGTGCTGGACGCGGTAGGCCCACGACTGCACGAGCATCATCTTCTTCGCGACCGAGTAGCCGGCGCTCTCGATCTGCGGAAAGCCGTTCCACATCTGGTCCTCGCCGATCGGCGAGACCGCCTTCGCCGGGTACGAGCAGCCGCCCATCAGCGTCAGGAGCTTCTTCACACCGGCGCGGAACGAGGCCTCGAACACCGCGGTGTTCATCGCGAGGTTCTCGTAGAAGTAGTCCGCCGGCCGCTTGCGGTTGTCCTGGATCCCGCCCGATTTCGCGGCGAGGTGTACGACGGCGTCGGGCCTCACGTCCGCCAGCAGCCGCGCCGGGGCGCCGGGCTCGAGCAGGTCGGCATCGCGCCGTCCCACGGGAACAAGCTCCGCCCCGCCGAACGCCGCCCGCAGCGCCGGCACGATGTGGTGCCCGAGAAACCCCGTGGCGCCCGTTACAAGAATTCTCTGGAACATAGCTCGAATTGCTCGCGGATTTCAGGAGTATCCGGCACACGCGCTTCGCGCAGGATCGCCCCGATCTGCGCCGGAGTCCAGCCGGCACGGGTTGCGATAAATCGTGCGTCGGCAAGATCCTGCGGGTCGAAGCGCATCAACTTGCTCAAGAAGAGATCCTCGTCCCCGAGACGGAACAGCGTCAACCGGGTCCATTCGCCCTTCAGCGGCAGTCGTCGCGTCCGCCAGCCGGCGGTGAGGACGATCTGTCCTTCCTGGAAGAAATGGCTGATGTAGAGCCCGGCAGCCGCGAGTTCAACGTTGGTCGCGTCCACGGCGGTCCAGAAGTCCGTCTCCTCCAGCAACGCCTCCGCCTGGCCGTCCCAGAGGATGCCGTCGACATCCAGACTCTGGCCAAACTCGGTCGGTGGGTTCTCAAAGCCCAGCGACAAGGCGGCACGGCCGAACAAGGAGAGTTCCACAGGAGATCGGAGATTCCGGTCCAGCGCGCCGAGGATCGTTGCGGCGTGATTCATGCAACGAGTCTCCAGTGGCTTCCGCAGACGCCGCGGGCGTCGGGCACGGGGAACGCCAGCCGCGTCCAATGCAGCAGCGGCGAACGAAGCGGCCGGGCGCCGTCGAGCCGCCCTCCCAAATCGCGCCACGCGGGATGGTCCGGCTCGACGTGCAGAGCCTGGCGCGCGAGTTCCGCCAGCACGCGGTCGGCTCGCTCGCGGCGCGCCGCAAAGGCAAGGACCGCGGGATCGATGGCGGACCGGGACACCAGGGCCGCGGCGGCGCGCAGGTACTGCGGGCGGTCCAGATTCTGCGGCTGGCAAATTGCGACGACCAGTTCCTCGTTCGCAAGAGCCGCCATGGACGGTGCGACGAACGCCTCCGGAAGATGGTCGCCGCGCGTGACCGACCGGACGCCCCGCGCATTGGCGACGTCGAACAGCCAGTCCTCCAGTCGTTCCGCACCCGGCGACGGATGTTCCGCCATCAGGCGCCGCAGGCGCATGCGCAGCGGCGACACGTGCACCGCAACGCCGAGCCGTTTGGACAGCGGCTGCGACGGATCGCATGCGTGCGACATGACCTGCCTGGCGGACTCTTCCTTCACATCGTCTTCTCTGCGGTCTCTGCGTTTTTGTGTTGCTCGTCCGGCTTAGACATTGGAGAACTGGTTCCGGCGGACGACCTGGTAGCCCTTGATCAACTCGGCGATGCCGGCTTGGAGGCCGACGCGCGGCCGGTAGCCGGTGGCTTCGATCTTCGCGTTGCTGACGATGTAGTTCCGCTGGTCCGGGTCCTTGCCGACCGGCGCCTCCAGGATCGTGAAGTCCGGAACCTGTTTCCGGATCTCGAGGCAGAGCTCCATTTTCGACAGGTTGGCCTCGCTGAGTCCGACGTTGTAGGCCTGCCCCTGCATCGCCTCGAAATTCGCCATCGCATGGAGGAACGCGCGGCAGACGTCGCGCACGTGGATGTAGTTGCGCTTGAAGTGGGCCTCGAACAGGATCACGAACCGGTCTGTGACGGCGCGGTAGGTGAAATCGTTCACGAGCAGGTCCAGCCGCATGCGCGGGCTGATGCCGAAGACCGTCGCGAGCCGCAACGCCACGCCCCGGCCGGACCCGAGAACGGCCTTCTCCGCATCGACCTTGAGCTGCCCGTAGAGGGAGATGGGACGCAACGGCGATTCCTCCGTGCACTCGAGGCTCTCCTCGCCGATGCCATAGCCGCTGTTGGTGTTCGGATAGACGATCTTCTGTCCGGGCCGGCTGAGCCCGACGACTGCCTCGACCGCGTCGAGGTTGACCGTCTTCGCCTCGACCGGCCGTTTCTCGCACAGCGGCGCGCCGACGAGACATGCCAGGGGGATCAGAACCTCCGCCTCGGGCACCAGCCTCTTCAGTAGGCCTTCGTCCCGGACCTCGCCGCGGACGATCCGCAGGTTCGGATCGTGGCAACAGTCAAGCAATGGGGTCTGGCCGTAGAGAAAACTGTCGAGCACGGTCACCCGGTGGCCCTCGGCGAGCAACATCGGGACCAGGACCGACCCGATGTAGCCCGCGCCGCCAGTGACGAGCACGCGCTGTGTTGGATGGCTCATGCGCGCCAGAGTAGCCGCGGCGAAGCCCGGAATCAACCCGGCGCCCGGACCAAGGGATGAGGGATGAAACCTGAAAGTGAGCGCCGCGCCCATTCGGTTGTCCTCGGCCGGCGCGGCACTCGACACCGGCCACTCGACACACTCTTCGCTCGCCCCCCGACCCTCGCCCCTTGC
>CAYXFW010000425.1:0-3435 GCA_964464305.1 uncultured Verrucomicrobiota bacterium | reverse complement strand
GCTCGCATGGTTCGTTCTTAGCCGATGATTTGGGACCCGCCCCGACATTTGCCCGGACCGCGGTTTTGCGCTATCAATAGCCGTGCGGTGCGCAACGGCGGCCGCGATGGGAATGCGACATGGATCCGATGTTCTACAACACGATGGCCCGGGCGAAGGAGGCGTTTGCCCCGGCGGACGGCTCGACCGTTCGCATGTACACCTGCGGACCGACGGTCCATGACTACGCCCACATCGGCAACTTCCGCGCCTACGTGTTCGAGGACCTGCTCCGCCGCTTCCTGAAGTCGTGCGGCTGGGAGGTCGTGCAGGTGATGAATCTGACGGATGTCGACGACAAGACAATCCGCAAGTCCCGCGCGGCGGGCGTCCCGCTGCGCGAGTTCACGAAGACGTTCATCGACGCGTTCTTTGCCGACCTCGACGCGCTGCGGATCGAACGGGCGGAATTCTACCCGGCCGCCACCGATCACGTGCCGGACATGATCGGGTTGATCGAGCGGCTCCTCGAGAAGGGCGCCGCCTACCGCTCCGAGGATGGATCCGTCTATTTCAGCATCGAACGCCACCCTGCCTACGGCCGCCTGGCGCGCGTGGACAAGTCCGGCCTGCGCCCCGGGGCGCGCGTCGCCCAGGACGAATACGAGAAGGAAAGCCTCGCCGACTTCGCCCTGTGGAAAGCGTGGGACGAGACCGACGGCGATGTGGTCTGGGATTCCCCCTGGGGCCGTGGCCGCCCCGGCTGGCACATCGAGTGCTCCGCGATGAGCATGCGCTACCTGGGGGAGAGCTTCGACATCCATACCGGCGGGCAGGACAACATCTTTCCGCACCATGAGGACGAGATCGCCCAAAGCGAGGCCGCCACGGGGAAGATCTTCGCCCGCTTCTGGCTGCACTGCGCGCACCTGGTGGTCGACGGCCGGAAGATGTCCAAGTCGCTCGGCAACTTCTTCACGCTCCGGGATCTCCGGGAGAAGGGGTGGTCCGGCCGCGAGATCCGCTACGTGCTGCTCGCCGCACATTACCGGCAGGGGTTGAACTTCAGCTTCGACTCCCTCGCCGCGGCGCGGGCCGCCCTGGGGCGCCTCGACGAGTTTCGCGCGCGCCTGGTTTCCACCGGCGGGTCCGCGGTCCCCGGTTCGCTCCCCGGCTGGGCCCAACGTGCCCCCGCCGTCTTTCACGAGGCGCTGGCCGACGATCTCAACATCTCCGCCGCGCTCGGCGTACTGTTCGACTTTGTCCACGACGGCAACCGCGCGATGGATGCGGGAGAGGTCGCCGGACCGTCGGCCGCGGCCGTGCTCGCCCTGCTGGATTCGTGGGACCGCGTGTTGGGCGTCCTCGTACCCGACGAAGCGTCCGCCGATGCCGCCGTCGTCGAGCTGGCCCGCCTCCGCGACGAGGCGCGCAAGGCCCGCAACTGGGCCGAGGCCGACCGCCTCCGCGGCGAGATCGCCGAACGCGGGTGGGTTGTCCAGGACACCGCCGAGGGCGGCAAACTGAAACGGAAATGACCGCCATGCCGAACGGACGCTTCATCACGTTCGAGGGCCCCGAGGGCGGGGGAAAGACCACCCAGGCCAAGCGCCTCGTCGCGCGCCTGGAGCGCGCCGGGATCGACGCCCTCTACACGCGCGAGCCGGGCGGCACCGCGACCGGCGAGGCCATCCGCGGCATCCTCCAGCACGACCACGCACAGGAGCCGCTGCATGCCGAGACGGAGGTGCTTCTGTTCGCGGCGAGCCGCGCGCAACTCGTCCGGCGCGTGATCCGGCCTGCGCTCGAGGGCGGCCGCTGGGTCGTGTCCGACCGGTTTGCGGATTCGACAACCGTCTACCAGGGCGTCGGCCGCGGATTCGGGGTCGAAGCCATGGTCGCCATCAATGACTTCGCCATCTGCGGGACCTCGCCGGACCTCACGCTGCTGCTCGACCTCGATGTCGAGACCGGATTCCGCCGCCTCGCCGGGCGCCATGCGCGCGACGGGGTCGGACCGGACCGTATGGAACGGGAGGATCGCGAGTTTCACCGACGCGTGCGCGAAGGCTACCTCGAGCTCGCCCGGCGCTGGCCGGACCGGTTCCGCGTGATCGACGCCGGGGGCGGCGCGGACGACGTCGAAGCCCTCGTCTGGGCGGAGGTGAGACGTGTCCTTCCCGCCTAGCCCCAACCCCGCACTCGACGGGTTTCGCCGGGGATTTGCGGAGGGACGGGCGGCCCATGCCTACGTGATCGTCGGTCCCCCGCGTGGCGCGGGCGGCGACCTGGCTGTGGCCATGCTCCAGACGCTCTTCTGCAGTGCCGAGCCGAGGGGTTGCGGAACCTGTCGCGGATGCCGGCTGGCCGCGGCGCGCACGCATCCGGACATCCTGTGGGTCGAGCCGGAACTCAAGAGCCGCGCGATCGCGATCGACGTGGTCCGCGAATCGTTGATCCCCGGCCTCTCGCAAACCTCGCTCGAGGGCGGCTGGAAGGCGGCCGTGATCCTCGGGGCGGACCGTCTGCAGGCCGCGGCGGCCAATGCCTTCCTCAAGACGCTCGAGGAACCGTCCCCGCGCACGCTCATCCTGCTGGTGACCGATGCGCCGCAAGAGATGCTGCCGACGATTCTCTCGCGCTGCCAGTGGATGGTGGCACCCGGTGGCGGAACATCGGCGCCCGAGCCGTGGCGTTCCCGGCTGCTCGACCGCCTGGCCGGCGGCGGCGGGTCGGGCGCGATCGGCCGGCTTGGCATGGCCGCCCGCGTGTCCGCGCTGTTTGTGCAACTCGAGGAGGCGGTGGAGGAAGAGGTCGAGGCCGCTGCCGCGGACGATACGGATTCCGACGTGCTCAAGGCCCGCGTCAGCGCGAGGTGCGGAGATCCCTGCTCCAGGAACTGATGCTCTGGCAGCGCGATCTCCTTGCCGTCGTGCTCGGCTTGCCGGACGGGGCGCTTCGCAATCCCGCGCGCGCCGACGCCCTGCGTCGCGAGGCGGCGGGGCTTTCCTACGCCGATGCGCTCGACCGGGTGCGCCGCGTGGAGGAGATGGACCGCAGGTTCCTGCGGAACATGTCCAACGACGTCGTCCTCAGCGCCTTCTTCCGCGAGATTCCCTGCGGCGGCGTCCGGTCGCGATAGCTTCCCATGCAAGCCCGGTTCTCCTAGACTCCAGGCGGGGAAACGAACGAACCATGAATCGAAAACTGATCTGGACGCTGGTCGTCATTGCATTGACCGTGCTCGTGCTTCTTCTGAACGTGCGGCGCGATGCGACGATCGACCTGTATTTCGCACGCGTCACGATGCGCGCCGCGTTCGCCTATCTTTCCTTCACCTCCATCGGCGTCCTGATCGGCGTGCTGCTGAAGTGAGGGAAGCCTAGCCTGGCGGCGCCAGGCGGTCGGGGTCGACGCCCTCGCGCAGGCGGACCGTTTCCAGGACGCGCGGCACGT
>CAYXFW010000424.1:0-3438 GCA_964464305.1 uncultured Verrucomicrobiota bacterium | reverse complement strand
CACCGCGCGCGGCGGTCCGACCTCGCACGTCGCCATCCTGGCCGCCGCCATGGGGTCCGTGCTGTACTTCTCCTATTCGGCCATGAGCCGGAATGCGGAGCGCATCACCCTCCAGCGCGACGCCACGTTCGCCTTCGACATGATCGCGCGGACGGCGCAGGGCGCCGCGCCGGGCGAGATCACGCTGGCCGCCAAGTCGATCACGTTTGCGACGAATGCGTTCCGCGCCAAGCGGGTTCGCTTCTTCGACAACAACACCGGCGACCTGGTCTACGATCCGGACATCGACGTGGGCGGCAACGAACTGGTCGTCGTGAACGACCGGCTCACGTCGTTCGGCGTCACGATGAACGGCAGCCGGCTTGTCATCCAGATGATGGTTTCCTACAGCTCGGAGAACCTCACGTACTCCAATTCGGTGACGATGAGGAATTGACGGAGGCACACCATGAACGCGATTCGACGTCAGGCGGACTCGGAAGTGGACGCCACGGATTTCACGGATGACACGGATTTGGCTCCAGGCCGGTCCCTTCGGGCCGATGGCCGTTCGGGCGCCGGTCTGCCCCTCGTGATGGGTATGGTCGTGGTGATCGCGATCTTCGGTGCAGGCCTTCTGGGCAGCGCGGGTGCCAGCCGGACCGACGCGGTCCGGCGCCAACAGTCGCTCCAGTGCTTCTGGGGCGCGGAGTCCGTCCTGGCGCTCGCGCGCCAGCGGCTCTTCACAGATCCGTCGTACCGGGTGTCGCCGACCGACATCGCCCTGACTAACGGCCTCATGCGGGCCGAGGCCAAGGTGGGCCTGGTCGGAAATCTCTACACCGTGAACGCCCGGGGCTCCAACACCGCCAACCGGCTCGACCGGCGGATCCAACAGGAGTTTCAGCTCCAGCAATACGGTTACTGGGACGATTTTGCCCTCTTCGCGGGCGCCAACGGAGCCGACCTCGCGCAGAGTGTCGCGATCTACGGCGATGTGTACTGCGAAGGCGATCTTCGCCTTGCTCAATCGGCCGCCATCTTCGAGAGCCTGTACTGCCAGGGCGATCTCACAATGAGCCAGAGTTCCGTCATCTACGACGAGGCGTATATCGGCGGCACGATCACTATGGGCCAGTCCTCGACGATCTACGGCGGTTCCTACCCGTTCAGCAGTCCGGCGAATCCCTACTATATCGTGCAGCCGACGGTGCCTGCATTGGACACGTCGTTCTACGATGAGCTGCTCGCGACGGCCGCAGTGTCCAACTCGGGGTTGAGCTTCGGGTCCAGCATCAACCTCTCCGGCACGGTCAAGTATGTGACCGGCAGCGCATCGCTGCAGTCGGCGAGGACGATCACCAGCACGCCGGGCGGGGGCGTTCTTGTGATTCGGGACAATTTCAGCATGCAGCAGTCGTGTCAGATCGGTCCCAATGTGACCGTGGTCTGCGGGCAGATCTTCGAGATGGGGCAGAGCACCCGCGTCGGGACCAATGCCCTGATCTATGCGGGCACCCGTATCAACATGAAGCAGACGGGCATCGTCGCCAACCGGGCCTCGCTGGTCACGCCGGGGATCGTCGACATGAAGCAGGCGGCCCAGGCGTCGGGATTTGTCTACGCCGGGCAGATGCTCGATCTGTCCCAGAGTGTCGCGATCCAGGGCCTGACATTTGCCGGCGACGTGGCCAACCTCTCACAGAGTGTCATGATCAGCTACAACCGGAGCGTTCTCCCGTTTAATCTCGCCCCCGGCATTCAGACCAACGATGCCGTCAGCATGACCCCGCAGCGGTGGCGGGAACTGTAAGATTCGCGGGTGCCGGGGTTCTTCAGAATTCCCACGCCACCGGTCGTCCGATCGGCTGCGGTATCGCCTTGCCCTCCCTCGGACGCTCCTGTAGTCTGGCACTCGATGATCTGGGCTAATCGAAAGATCGCGTCTGTGCCGCCAAGCGGTCTCTCCCGCCGGGGTCGCCGCGGGGGCACGCTGGTCCTGGTGCTCGGCATGGTGGTGGTGTTGGGGCTGTTGGGAAGCGGGCTCCTCAGCGCCGCCGGCGGCAACCGGACCGATGCGGTCCGTCGCCAGCAGTCCTTGCAGTGCTTCTGGGGCGCGGAGTCGGCCCTGACCCTGGCGCGGACGAAGCTGTATACCGACGAGACCTATCGCAGTTCGCCGGACACGGTGGCGGTCACAAGCGGCCTGATGATTGCCAGGGCGACCGTCGCCAAGGCCGGCAATACGTACACCGTCACCGCAATCGGCACCAACACCTACAATCGGCTCGACCGGCGGTTGACGCAGGACTTTACGCTTCAGTCCTTCGACTACTGGGACGACTTCGCCCTGTTCACCGGCCCGGCGGGCATCGACATGGCGCAGAGCGTATCGATCTACGGCGATGTCTATTGCGAGGGATCCCTCCGGATGTCTCAGTCGGCGGCGATCTTCGAGAGCCTCTACTGCCAGGGCAATCTGAGCATGAGCCAGAGCGCGGCCATCTACGATGAAGCATTCATCGGCGGCAGCATCAGCATGGGACAGTCGTCCGTCATCTATGGCGGCTCCTACCCGTTCAGCAGTCCGGCTAATCCCTACTATGTCGTCGAGCCGACCGTGCCGACGTTGGACCCTTCGTATTACAACAGTCTTCTGGCCACGGCGGCGACCAGCAACTCCGGGTTGAACTTCGGCAGCAGCATTAATCTGGCCGGACAGGTCAAGTATGTGAACGGCAGCGCATCACTGCAATCGGTCAAGACGCTCACCAGCACGCCGGGTGGCGGCATCCTGGTGGTCAAGAATTCGTTTAACATCCAACAGAGTTGTCAGATCGGACCGAATGTCACCGTGATCTGCGGACAGGATTTTGCGATGGGGCAAAGCACGCGAGTCGGGACGAATGCGCTCATCTATGCCGGGTCCAGTATCCTGATGAAGCAAAGCGGCATCGTTGCGAACAGGGCGGCCCTTCTGACGCCGGGGACGATCGATATGAAACAGGCGGCGCAGGCTTCGGGATTCATCTATGCCGGCACTCGCCTGGATCTGTCGCAGAGTATCGTCCTGCAGGGACTCGTCTATGCCGGCGACGATGCGGATCTTTCGCAGAGCGTGATGATCACCTACAGCAAGGCTGTCCTGCCGTGGTCGTTCCCGCCGGGAATCACGACGAACGGGGCGGTGCAGATGGTTCCGGCGAAATGGCGGGAGTTGTGACGGTTTCACACCGGGGAGTTGCGATGAATCGAGTGAGGGGCGTGGGTGCGGTGGTGGCGACGGTCGTGGTGGTAGGCGCGATATGGATGGCGGGCGGGTGCGAGGTCCTCGAGGAGCTGGACAAGGTGCTATCGATCAGTCCGTCGTCCGCCAATCTGACGGAGACCTCGGAGTCGGCCATGTTCACGGTAAACGTGGGCGCCGCGACCAACTCCGTTGCCGGCGGTTCCTCGTCG
>CAYXFW010000423.1:0-3444 GCA_964464305.1 uncultured Verrucomicrobiota bacterium | reverse complement strand
TCGACTCGGCGATCCCGAACTTTTCGAACGCCGCCTGGTACTGCTCGTTTCGCATGGCTTCGAGCGCATCGGCGAGGGCCATGAGGCCTTCCTTCTCTTCCGCCTGACGACGGACGCGCTCCTGTTCTTCAAGCTGGGCGCTGCTCACAATGGGCTTCCCGTCGCCCGCGGGCTTGGCTTCGGCCGCCGGCGCTTCCGGGGCGGGGGCGGGCGCGGCGGCTTCGGGGGCGGGAGCAGGGGCGGGCGCTTCCGGCATTGCGGGGGGAGCCACGGGCGCCGGGGCGGGCGCCTCGGGCGCGGGCGCCGGCTTCGTCCCCCCGAGCAGCGCATCGAGATTTGGAGCCGGGGCCGGAGCCGCAGCATCCGCCTGGGCAACTTGGACCGGCCGCGCGGCGCCGTTGGGGGCGTCGAGCGAGTCCAGCAAACGACCCAGATTGGAGTTGTCCCCGGCAACCGCGATCCAAGCCGCGGCCGTAACCACAGGCGCGACCACGGTGATCCATCCAGCGAAGCGCTTCATGTTCCGATATTCCTCCGACGAGATGCGCCCATTCGCATCCGCTTTTTCCCGCACTCTACCCGCTCAATCCGCCCCTCGCGCGCCGGAGACCATCCCCTCGCGCTTTCACTCGTTCACATAATCGCCAAACTCAAACACCGTGTCAACGCGATTGTGACGATTCGCAACGTCAGTTGAAGTCCGGAAGCCCACCCGATGTCTTCGACGCAGGCGAAACTCCCGGAGTCTCCGATGCACCGCTCATCGGGTTGGCCACGCGCAGCTGCATGGCGGCCGATTCGTCCGCGGTCGGTTTCGACACGATGTACTCGCGCCCGCCCTCATGCTGGATCTTGACCGAGTTGCGGTCCGGCGCGATGTCCACGAGGCGGGCCTTCTGGTCGCCGAGGTTGAAGGACTCCCCCTTGAGACAGCGGGGCTTGCTGCCGTCGAGCAGAAAGACAAAGTGCACCACCAGCTGGTCGTCATCGATCACCTTGCCGCGTTGCAGCTTCTTGACGATGTCGCCCCTCTTCAGCGTGAGCGTGTCCGCCGCCTTGTCGTAGCTGTCCACGGTGTAGCCCTCGACCACGTCGCCGATCTTCGGGAAGAACGTCCGGTCGAGCGAGCGGGCGTTGATCTGGAATTTCAGCAGGGTGTCCGAGAGTTTCTGCACGGCGACGAATCTCAGCTTGAACGACAACTGCTGCACGCCCGCCAGCCGCAACTTGGCGAAGAGCGACGGCCGGTCCGCCGCGGCCTTCGGATTCGTCCCCGCGACGAACTCCTCGAGCGCGGTGAATCCGTCCCCGTCCGTGTCGAGCCGGGCGTCGTCCGGGTTGTAGGCATCCATCCCATGCTTCTCTTCGTATACATCCGGCAGGCCATCCCTGTCGCTGTCTGCGTCAGCGGGCGGATCGATCGGCGGCTGCGCGGCTTCGCAGAAGGGGCACTTCAGATCGTCGTGCCCGATCCACTTGCCGCACCGGACGCAGAAGACCCGGATCTCGCTGATAAAAAGCCGGTTGGACGCCCCGGCGGCCTGCACCGGACTGGCCAACTGCACGAGACCGTTGGAATAACCCGAAAAGCTGAGATCGGCGAATCCCTGCTCCGGCCCCGCGACGACGGGCCGTTCCGAAGCCTTGAGGGCGGCCGCGCGCGTTGAGAGGTGGTTCCCGAGATACGCGGCGGATCCGACGAGGGCAAGCAGGACGGCGATCAGAATGGCCTTCTCGTAGTGCTGCTTCACCCAGCTCATGTTGGAGGGCAACTTCACGGTTGTTTCTCCTGTCCCGCCCCGCTGCCTCCGGGCTTGCGGAACGTGTAGAAGTCGACTTGGAGCCGGACCTTCAGCGCCTCGGTGATGCCGGCCACGTTTCGCTCGGCCCGCGTGAGCGGCCGGGCCACGACCGCCCCGGGGGTCGCGGGGGCGCCGGGCACCACGGCGCGCGCGACGTCCGCGGCGGAGAACTCGCCTCCGCCGCCGCCAGCCTCGGTCTTGCGCGTGCCGTCCGCCGGATTGATCAGCACCGGCCGGCCCGCCGCGTTCTGGATGTCGAGATCGGACACAACGAAGAACACCGGAAGCCTGGGCAATGCGTTGAGCGCCTCCCACACCGCGCCTTCCTTGGCGTTGAACGTGAGCACGAGACGTTCGCGGACGAACAGCCCCGATGGATCCTGCAGGTATCCGGCCGCGGGCCCGGTCGCCGCGGCGGCCTTCGCCTCCACGTCCTCGCGCCGCACCACGCCGCCCTCGCCGCCGGCCGCCGCCGCCGCGTCGTCTTCGAAGACGTGCCTCTCGATCACAGCGATGTCGCGGATCCTGGCCGCACACAAGGTCCGGACGAGGGTCTCCACGACATGGAGCTGACGGCTGAGACGGGGGATGTCGTCCTTCGCCGGCGGCTGGCCCCGGGCATACCGGTCGAACCCGTAGAAGAACTTCTCCGTCACGGTGACCCCGTTGGACGAGGCGGCGAAGTTCATGGCCTGGAGGGATCGTTGCAGCAGCTGTGGAAACCGCGCGGGCTCCATCGGGGGCGGATCGTACTGGTTCTTGAGGAAGGCGCCCATGGTCGCATCGGAGAAAGCCTGGATCCTCTCGAGATTCTTCGTCGCGAGGGCGACATTCTCGTCGCTGGGGAACGGCTTCCGGCTGCCGAGCTGCGCGAGCGCCCGGCCGTCCGATTCGAT
The DNA here is from genome assembly GCA_964464305.1 of uncultured Verrucomicrobiota bacterium. GTDB lineage: Bacteria > Verrucomicrobiota > Kiritimatiellia > PWTM01 > PWTM01 > VGWF01. Next base: position 746 of record CAYXFW010000423.1, on the reverse strand, counting down.
CGCGGAGCCGACCGCGGTGTACGCCGACGCCCCGCGGAACAGATAGAAGACCAGGGCTCCGCCGACGACGGCGGTGACGGCGCCGCTGACCACCAGGACCATGTATTTGCGGATGTTCATAAAACGAGGGGGGTCTTGAGAACGATGCGGATCGTGAACTCGCGCACGAAGTCGTCGCGGCCTTCCATGGGGATGGCCGTCACGTCGGTCTTGGCGTCGAAGTACGGCGACTCGCGCAGGGCATCGCGGAACCGGAGAATGTCCGGCTGCTGCACCTTGTCCTTGTACCCGTACCCGGAGATCTCGATCGCCTCGATCGGCCCGCCCACGGCCCCTGCATCCGCGGCGGCCGGAGCGGACGCCGCGCCGCGGGAGAACTCGCCGCCGCCGCCGGGTGCCGCGCCTCCGCCTGGAGTCGCCGCCGCGGCCTTGCCGGCGTGCACCGTGCGCAGGGCCGTGATCCACATGCCGTCAACCAGGCGATGGCGGATGTCGTCGACGATCTGGAGCCACTGCGTTCGCTTGACCGGCAGCCCGGACACCGTTTCGATGTTCGCCTGGATCTCCGCGATCTTCTTTTCCTTTTCCGCCAGCCGGGACTCGACATCCCGAAGCTGGGCCACCTGGTTCCGCAGCGTCGCGTGGCGGGCGCTGCCGAGCTTCGCCAGCCGGTGGAAGTCCGCGGTCCAGAGCCCCAGCAGCACCAGCACGCCGGCCATGGCCACCACCAGGAGGGGCTGGCGGCG
>CAYXFW010000422.1:1737-3452 GCA_964464305.1 uncultured Verrucomicrobiota bacterium | reverse complement strand
CACGCACCTCGTCATCATGGATCGCGGACGGGTCGTTGCGGGCGGTCCCGTCGGCGACGTCTTGTCCCAGGGGAGCGGAAGGAGCGTCCTGTTCCGCGTTCTGGGGGACACGGGGATCGCCGCGGCATGTCTGGCGGACGCAGGAGCCAGCGGGATCAACGTATGCGAGGGCGGAGTGCGGGTGGCCGCGGCGGATCCTGCCAAGGTTGCGGCGATGAACGCGCGGCTTGTTCGGGCCGGCGTCGAGGTGGTGGGCATCGAACTCGAGGGCGGCGGCATCGAGGATGTCTTCATGCGCCTCACGGCGTCCGGTGGGGAGGGACCGCGGTGAAACTGATCGACCGTATTCTGGGCTGGAATCCGCTCGCCGGGCGCTATGCATTCACCCAGCTTCGTCCTCTCAACGTGGTCGTGAGTTGGATTGCATACGTGTGCGCGGTCGCCATGATCGTGCTGCTTAACCTCGCCGGGGACGAATGGCGTCATCGGCCGACTGCAGATTTGATGAGGCGTCTCTTCGCCTCGACGGTTGCACTTCAAGTTCTCATGCTATGGGTGATCAGCCTGTACACGAGCGGGTCGATCGTTCGCGAGGCGATGCTGGACAAGTCGATCGACTTCCTCCGCCTGCTTCCCATCAGTCCACATGCCCGGATTGCAGGCATGCTGGTGGGCCGCAACCTGATGCTCCTGGCGCTATCCATCGTCAACGGTGTGCTCGCCTTCGCGTTGGGATTGGCGGGAGGTGTTCCGCTCACGACGCTTCTCGATGTCGGCGCCCTGATCGCGGCCGGCGCCGTTGCGCTGATGTTGTTGGCCGTTCTGATCTCCGGGGCGGAAGCCCAGCGTCGCGCACAAAGCGGCCCGGTCGCTCTCTTCGCGCTGTGCATCTTCGTCATTCCGTACCTGTTCATGCTGGCTGCCGAATGGGACGACTTCTTTCCCCAGGGCGCCTACGCTTCGTTCTTCGGCTGCAAGTTCCGGCTGGTTTCACTCGTCGCCGCGGTCATCCTCTACTTCGGCATCTGGATCTACGCCGGGCTCGTCAGGAGGTTCCGCCACGAGCGCGCCCCGCTCTTCACCCCGGGCTCGTCCATCGGGTTCATGACAGGATGGATCGTTCTGGCGGTGGGCCTGTTCTGGTCTGGGCTCTCCCCCAACGATCCGGGTCCGTTTCTGGGACTGTGGATGGCCATCCTTCCGCCTCTCCTGCTGCTACCCGCCGGCGCGGCGCGACGTTACGAGGACATCGTCGAGTCGATCTCGACGGGAGGGGACGCTCCGCGACTGTTTCCGCCGCGAGGCAATCTCAGGTCGGGGATCATCAATGTCGGATTGTGGGTTGTCGTCGCACTGTGGCTGCGTCCCTGGGCGCACGAGGTTCCCCTCATCGTCGGGGGGTTGGCCACATTCTGGCTGGTGGCAGTGCTGCTCTACGAGGGCAATTCGGTCTGCATGCCGCTGACGCCCCGTATCCAGCACCTGTCGATCGTGATTGCGATCCTCTACATGGCCCTGCCGCCCGTGCTGGCCGGTGTGCTGCGGTCCGAGAGCCTGGTTTGGTTCAGTCCGGTCGGTTACCTTGTAATGCTCGTGAGCTCGGTCGAGTGCGGCGGCATTGGGCAGGGCTCGGTCTCGGTCCCAACGTACGCTCTCATCGGCGTGCCCTTGGTCAATGGGGTGACCATCCTGCTGCTGGGCAGGCTCATCCTCTG
>CAYXFW010000422.1:0-1727 GCA_964464305.1 uncultured Verrucomicrobiota bacterium | reverse complement strand
GTCCCTCCGGGGCCGGGCACCTCGCGAGGTCGCGGACAATTCGGGCTGATTCACCTGCACGGGCCAGTTCATGCGAGTGCGCAGACGACGAAGTACTCGCGACACCATTTGCGTGCCCGTGTGCCGGCGCTGCGCAGCGGTCCCGGTGCGGCTTGCGGCCGCCACCGTCGCATGATATGGGTATCCCATATGAAGACAACCATCGATATTGCCGATCCGCTGCTCGAGCGGGCGCGGCGGATTGCCAGTGCCGAGCATACGACGGTGCGTAGGTTGGTAGAAGATGCTCTTTCGCAGATTCTTGCGCAACGCGAGGCGCCACGGAAGCCCTTCCGTTTGAAGCCGTTCAAGACCCGGGGTGGCGGGTTCCAGCCCGGGTTCGAGGATGGCAGTTGGGAGAAGATCCGGGATGAGCTCTACCGGGGGCGCGGGGCGTGATCGCCGTCGACACGAACGTGCTCGTGGCTGCGCTGCGAGCCGACTACCCGCATCATTCGACCGCGGTCGCGGCGGTTCGCGGGCTTGCGGAAGGGAGCGATGCATGGGCGCTGCCCTGGCCCTGCATTCATGAATTCGTGGGCGTCGTGACCAACGGGCGCGTGTTTCGGAATCCGTCGACCTTGGAGGAGGCTCTGGATGCCGTCGAGGCGCTGCTTGGATCCCCGTCAGTGCGCGTGATCGCCGAGCCGCCCGGGGGGTGGCCGGGGCTGCGGAAGATTCTGACTGCGGGGGCCGTGACGGGGGCCCGCGTTCACGATGCGAAGATCGCGTGGATCTGCCTTGCACACGGTGTCTCCGAGCTGTGGACCGCGGACCGCGACTTCTCGCGGTTTCCAAAGTTGAAATGCCGCAACCCGCTGGTTGCGGGGTGAACGGAGTTGCGATGCACGAGGCGACGACGGGGGCGAGGATGGTGTACGACGGGCGGGTGGTGCGCCTGGACGTGCTGGATGTGCGGCTGGAGGACGGCTCGCCGGCGAAACGCGAAATCGTGCGCCACGCGCCGGCGGTCGCGGTGCTGCCGCGACTTCCAGATGGCACGTTCCTCCTGGTGCGTCAGTTCCGCAAGGCCATGGAGGCGGACGTGCTCGAACTCTGCGCCGGTCTGAACGAGCCCGGCGAGGCCCCCGAGGCGGCCGCCCGCCGCGAACTGCGCGAGGAGACCGGCTGCACCGCGGAGAGGCTTGTCCACCTGGGCACGATCTACGCCTCGCCGGGCTACACGGACGAGGTGATCGATCTGTACTACGCCGAATGCCCCGCGCCGCGCGCCGAAGTGAGCCTCGACGAGGACGAGCGCGTCGAGGTGGTTTCGCTGCGCGAGGCCGAAATCGAGGCGATGCTTCGCGACAACCGGATCCGCGACGGGAAGACGGTGGCCGCGTGGACGCTGTATCGCATGCGGGTGAGGGCGCATGGGGATTGATTTCGAGAGCGACCTGAACCCCGAGCAGCGCGCAGCGGCGCTGGCGCCGGACGGTCCGGTGCTGGTCGTGGCCGCCGCCGGCACGGGCAAGACCCGTACGCTGACGTACCGCGTCGCGCACCTGGTCGAGCGCGGCGTGGAGACGCCGCGCATCCTCCTGATGACCTTCACCAACCGGGCGGCCCGCGAGATGCTCGACCGCGCGCGCCTGCTCGCCGGAGCCGGGGTCGCGGGCATCTGGGGCGGCACCTTCCACCACTTCGCCAACCGGCTGCTGCGCCGCCACGCGGCGCGGATCGGC
>CAYXFW010000421.1:0-3452 GCA_964464305.1 uncultured Verrucomicrobiota bacterium | reverse complement strand
GAAGGCGGGGCCCGCAAAGAACGGCTGGCCCGGCCCCTTGTCCGGGATCGGCTCTCCGGCGGCCTTCAGCGCGGCATGGCGCGCCTTCACCCGGGCCTGGCTCTCGGAACTGTAGCGCGGCTTCTTCGACTGCCAAGGCGGCTCGCTCCAGGATGCGGGATCGTCGATTCCGACGTGGTAGATCTTCCCGAGACTGCGCGCGTGCCAGCCCTGGTTCTTGAAGAGTTGCGGCAGCGTGACGATGTCCGGCATCGTGCTCCGCAGAAGCGGCCCGATCTGGTCGATTTTCGTGGTCGACACCCGGCGGCCGGACAGCAGCGAAATCCGCGACGGCGAACACAACGCCTGCTGGCAGTAGGCTCGCTCGAAGAGCCGGCCGGCCGCCGCGAGACGGTCGAGGTTCGGCGACTTGACGACCCCATCGCCATAGCAGCCCAGTTGCGGGCGCATGTCGTCCGACGCGAGGAACAGCACATTCATCCTCTCCACCGCCCCGGCCGCCCCGGTCGCCAGTACCATCGCTGCGATCCACATCGTGCGTTTCATCCTGCACCTCCCATCGTGCCCAGCCGTCTTCCACCGCCCATGGCACTCGAAGGGGCAGCATGATCCGTTCGGACGCGGGGATTCAAGTGCATTCGCCGATGCCCGGCTCCGGAATACACGGCCGAACTGCCAAACCGCCAAAGCAAAGACGGTTGTCCGGGGACCGGAGACGACGTAGCATCGGGGCACCGGGCGGGGACTGGCACGGTCGGATTGCGCAATCGGACGTGTCCAATCCGGGCATCCCGAGGGAAGTAGTGGCGGAGACAGGCAAACGTCATGACCGTCGAGGACAAACAGGGGCAGTTCCTGTCGCACTTCCTGCGGCATCAGGACGACATCCGCGCGGTCATCGCGTCCATGGTCCGCGACCGGACGGCGTGCGACGACGTCTTCCAGGAGGTCGCCATCGTGCTGTGGCGGAAGTTCGAAGAGTTCGACGCGACCCGCTCGTTCGGCGCCTGGGCCCGGGGGATTGCGGTTCGCAAGGTCCTCCAGTTTTTCGACAAGAACCGCCGTACTCCGATCGCGTTCGCCCCGGAAACCATGGAGGCCATCCTGGCCGCCTTCGACGCCGAGGAACCCGCCGATTCGACCCGCGACGCCGCGCTGACGCAATGCATCGGAAAGCTCCCGGACAAGTCGCGCCGGCTTGTGACGATGCGCTACGAGGAGGGACTCAGCCTCGACGCCATCGCGCGACGCATCGCCAGCACTCTGGACGCCGTCAACAAGGCCCTTTCACGCATCCGCACCGCCCTGCGGGATTGTATCGAGCAGCGGATTGTCGAGGCCAACGGATGAACCCGGCCCCCCAGGACGAACTTGACGGACTGATCGAGCGCCACTTCGACGGCATCCTCGACGACGAGGGTCGCGCGCGCCTCGAAGCCGCCCTGCAGGCCTCGCCGGACGCCGCCCTCCGCTTCGCCCGCGCCGCGCGGATGGACCACCGGCTTCACCGGCACTTCCATCGCCGCCAGGCGCTCGAGAGCATCCTTGCGCGCATCGACGCCATCGAGCGGCCGAAGGTCGTACGGCTCCAGCCCGTCTGGCTGCGCCAGATCCGGGAGCATGCCTGGGGCCCCGTCGGCGCCATCGCACTCCATGCCGCCCTTCTGCTGTTCCTTGTCCGCTGGGTCATCGTCACGCCACCGCCGCAGTCCGGGGAAGGCGTCGAGATCACGCTTGCCGAGCATCCCGATCGCTCGCCGCTCGACCGGCGGCCTGTGCTGCCGGACGCACCGGGCGCCGATGCGCTGCGCGTACCGCGGCCCGCGGTCGACCGTCCCCCGCCGATCGATGTCGAACCCCCCGGCGCCGCCGACTTGCGGGTCGCTTTTCTTCCGCTGGACACCGGGACGGCGGCTTCCGTCGATCCCGCCCGCCTGGCGCATCCGCTGGTTGCAGGGCGTTTCGGCGCGGAACGACGCCGGCGAAACGATCTCTATGGCGGCGCATGGTCCGCCGCCGCCGACCGCGCGGCCTCGAATGCCGTCGCGTGGCTGGCCGCCGCGCAGTCGAAGGACGGCGCATGGCGGGAGACGGGCGCGGACGACGACGCCTTGACGAGCCTCGTGCTTCTCGCGCTCATGGGCCGGGGCGAAACTCCGGTCCACGGCGCCCATCGGGACGCGGTCCGGTCCGCGCTCCAACGGCTCGCCGCGTCGCCGCCACTCTCGGCCTCGCCGCGGGCATCCGCCCTCCGCCTCTGCGCGCTGGCCGATGCGGTCGCCCTGACCCGTCTGCCCGCGCTTCAGACCCTGCTGGGAGACGCGGCGGGCCGGGCGCTCGACGCCGAACGCGCAGGAGGCGGGTGGAATGGAGCGGGCGACGGCGCCGATCCCCTCGTCACGGCATGGACGGTCGAGGCCCTGCGCGTCGCCTCGACGGCCGGGGTCGACGATCCGCGGCTGATTCCCGCGCTTCGCCGCGCAGCGAACGCCCTGGAAGAGGCCTCGAACCCGACCAGCGGCATGCTGTACTACCCCGCCGCGCAACGGCGCGAGCCGGCGGGTCTGGCGGACACGGCCGCCTCGCTCCTCGCCTTGCAGATGTCCGGCAACGCCCCGGAGACCCGCATCCAGAGCGGCCTTCGAGCCCTCGACGCCATGCCCGCTGCCTGGCCCGGCCCCGGGGCGCCTGCGGCCTCGTTGGAAGCCCTCTACTTCGCCACGCGGGTCCGGTTCAACGAGGGGGGCGGGGGCTGGATGAAGTGGATGGCGGCGCTGGCGCCCTCGACCGTCGCGTCGACGGTCTCCGCGGGCGATTCGAGGCATGACGGCGCAGCGCACACGATTCGCGCCACCGCCCTGGCCGTTCTGATCCTCGAGACCCCCTGCCGCTATCCGCAGGCCAACCGGTGGACTGTCGCCCACGCATCCATCCCTGTCCACGTCCTGTTCGCGCACCTCTGCCGTCGCGTGGAGAGTAGCTGGGACTCGGGGATGCCCGGGCGGTCTCTCGAAGCCCGGCTGTAGGCGGCCGCGTCGAGGCCGGTAGAGCTCTCGCGATCCTTGTCTCGGGGACCGGTCCAACCTCAGATATCCCGCCCCGCCTCTGCTTCGCCCGGCCGGACGCTGTCACTCGTCGCTCCCGTGGCCACGGGATGTGCGCCCGGAGAGGACTCGTACTCTCGGATCAGCTTGTCGGCGCAGGCCTTGCACAGGCCGTGCGTGAACCGCGCATCGGAGTGATTCTCGATGAAGTGCTCCAACTGGCGCCAGTAGCCGTGGTCATCCCGGATCTTCTTGCACGAAGCGCAGATGGGCAGCAGACCGCACAGCGTGTTCAATTCCCGCATCGCCTCCTGCCTCGCCCGGCTCTCCCGGTCGAGATGTGCGCGAATGCGTGCGACATCGTGTGCAATGAGCAGGAACGAGAGCAGCCGCACGCCGGCGTTCCAC
>CAYXFW010000420.1:0-3458 GCA_964464305.1 uncultured Verrucomicrobiota bacterium | reverse complement strand
GACCGCCCGGTATAATGACGAGACCGAGAGACAACTATGGCCAAAGGAAGATGCCAAAGCGGCGGTGGGTACACCATGACGGAGGCGACGATGGCGAGACAACGCGGAAAGCTGGCGAAAATCACCTTGCGTGCATGGAACCTGTACGCGATACTGTCCATATGAAAGCGATAACCTATACCGCAGCCAGGGAAAGCCTCGCCGACACCATGCAGCGCGTCTGCGAGGATCATGCCCCCGTGGTCATCACTCGACGCCGGGACCAAGCCGTGGTCATGATGGCGCTTGACGACTACGAAGCGCTTGAGGAGACGGTCTACTTGCTGCGCAGTCCCAAGAACGCCAAGCGGCTGCGCGAAGCAGTTGACCAACTTCGGCAGGGAAAGGGAACAGAACGAAGGCTCCCGGTGATCTGATGAAGATCGTGTTTGCGGATCGCGGATGGGAGGACTTCACCTATTGGATCGAAAACGACCGCAAGATCGCGGCACGGATCGTTCGCTTGATCGCGGACATCGAGCGCGAACCGTTTGATGGGCTGGGCAAGCCGGAGCCCTTGCGGTACGACCTGACCGGTTTCTGGTCCCGACGCATCACGGAGGAGCACCGCCTCGTGTACTCGGTTGTCAAGGAGCACGTACTCATCGCTCAGGCGCGGTACCATTACTAGCCGAGGCGTTGGGCCAGAGAAACGTGAAGTCGCCGGCCGCCCCGCCCTCTTTCAGGTTTCAGGTTTCACCCCTCATCCCTCCGCCGCCGCTTCCTCCCGCCGGATTGTGCGAGGCGCCCGGGGCGGATATCATTGCGCCATGGACCGCACGAAAGCCCGGGGCCGGCTGGCAGAGCTGCGCGAGGAGATCGCGCAGTACGACCATCGCTACTACGTGCTGGCCCGGCCCACGATCACCGACGCCGCCTACGACCGGCTCTACGACGAGTTGCTCAAGCTCGAGGCGGAGTTCCCGGACATGGTCGCGCCCGACTCGCCGTCGCAGCGCGTCGGCGGGGCGCCGATCGCCGGGTTCGAACATGTCCGCCACGCCGTGCCGATGCTCTCCCTGGAGAAGGCCCGGACGGACCGGGAACTGGAACTGTTCGACGCCCGCGTCCGGAAGACGCTTGCGGGGGAGCCGGTCGAATACCATGTCGAGCCGAAGGTGGACGGCGTCTCGTTGTGCCTCCACTACCGCAACGGCGAGCTCGTCCTGGCCGCAACCCGCGGCGACGGGGACGTCGGCGACGACGTGACCGCAAACGTCCGGACCCTCCGGTGCGTCCCCCTGCGCCTCCGTGTCGCACGGCCGCCGGCATTCCTCGAAGTCCGCGGCGAGGCGTTCATGGACCACGCCGGCTTCGCCCGGGCGAACGAGCGCCTCGTCGCGGCCGGCGAGGAACCCTTCCCCAACCCGCGCAACGCGACGGCCGGATCGCTGAAGCAACTCGACCCGCGCGTCGTCGCGAAGCGGCCGCTGAGCGCGGTCTTCTATGCCGCTGGCCGCACCGAGGGCGTCCGGTTCGAGACCCACGCGGCCGCGCTGGAGTACTTCCGCGAGGCGGGACTGCCGACGCCGGCGCTGACGTTCGTGTGCGGCACGATGGACGAGGCGCTCGCGCGCTGCCACGAAATGAAGGATCGCGAGGGCGAGCTGCCCTACCCGATCGACGGGGCGGTCGTGAAGGTCAACCGGCTCGGCCAATGGGACAGGCTCGGCTTGAAATCCAAGCATCCCGCCTACGCGATCGCCTACAAGCCGAAGGAATGGCTCGAACAGGCGGAGACGCGCATCCGCGGCATCACGGTCCAGGTCGGTCGTGGCGGCACCCTGACGCCGGTGGCCGAGTTGGAGCCGGTCTTCCTCGACGGATCGACCGTCAGCCGTGCCACGCTTCACAATGCGGACGAGATCCGCCGGAAGGACATCCGGATCGGCGACGCGGTGATCGTCGAAAAGGCCGGCATGGTCATCCCCGCGGTCGTCCGGCCGATCCCCGCGAAGCGCTCCGGACGCGAGACCGTCTTCGAGATGCCCAACCGCTGTCCCGCCTGCAACGGCCCGGTGGCGCGCGGACAACTGGCGTCCGGCACAGGCGAGGAGGTCGCGGTTCGCTGCGAGAATCTGCAGTGCCCCGCCCAGAAGGCGCGGCGGCTCGAGTATTTCTGCCAGCGCTCTGCGCTGGACATCGAGGGAGTGGGCGGCATCGTCGCGGACAAGCTCACGGAGAGCGGGCTGGTCGACGATCCGTTCGACCTGTACCGGCTGAAACCGCCCCAGCTTGCGGCGCTCAACCTCGGGACGGCGGAGGAGCCGCGCGTCTTCGGCGAGAAGAATGCCGCCAAGGTCGTCGCGGCGCTCGAGCGCAGCCGTACCGCCCCGTTGTCCCGATGGATTTTCGCCCTCGGGATCCCGGACATCGGAGAGATCACGGCGTTCGAACTCGCCCGGCTTCACGACGCCATCGAGGCGGTCGCGGATTCGGCGCCGCTGCGCGGCATCGTGCGGCTCTATGCGCTGCGCGACGAGCGGGAACAGGTCAATCCGCGATCGCGGCTCCGCAAGCCGAAGGACGAGGCCGACCGCTCGGCGCGCGAGCGGCGCCTCGGGGAGATCGACGCCGAACTGGCGCGGCTGGACGAGGAGCTCAAGGGGGTCCGCGTCGTCGAGATCGGCCCGGTCGGCGCGGCCGCCGTCGTGACGTTCTTCGACTCCGCGCGCGGCCGGGCCGTGCTGCGGACGATGAAGCAGCTCGGCATCCATCCGGCGCCGGAGTCCTCCGTGTCCGGCGGCCCCGCGGGTCCGTTTGCCGGAAAGACCTTCGTCCTGACCGGCACGCTCGAATCGATGGGCCGGGACGAGGCCAAGGCGGAGATTCGCAGGCGCGGCGGGGATGTCGCCGGTTCGGTCAGCGGCCAGACGGCCGGCCTCATCGTCGGCGGCGACGCCGGAGGCGCCAAAAGCCGGGCGGCGAAGGAACAGGGCGTTCGCGTCATCGCCGAGCCCGAATTCCTTGCCCTGCTCGGCCGGAAGCCCCCGGCCCCTTCCAGCCCAAAACAGGCGAAGCTGTTCTAGGGAGGCTTCCGAGATCATGACCGTCACCCCCATCGTCGTCGGCCCGTTCGAGGTGAACTGCTATGTGGTGGCGGGTGCCACCGGATCGGCTGTCGTGATCGATCCCGGCGCGGATGCGGTGCGGATCCTCGCCGGTCTCGACGCCCGGAGTCTGCGTCCCGATGCCATCCTGCTGACCCACGGGCATGCGGACCACGTCGGCGCGCTCCATGCCGTGCTGGCCGTGCATCCGGTCCCTGTCTACCTCCACCCCGCCGACGCGGCGTGGGCATTTCTCGACGTGAACCAGATCCCGCCCTTCTACGGCCCGCCCGGCGCGGCGCCGGACGATCTGCGGCCGATGCACGACGGCGACCGGATCGAGGCAGCCGGCATGGCGTTCACCGTGAT
>CAYXFW010000419.1:0-3471 GCA_964464305.1 uncultured Verrucomicrobiota bacterium | reverse complement strand
GACCGCCGCCGAACCGCACGGGCGGGCGCGCGGTGGAAGCCGGGCTCTGGAAGGCGTGACGCTGGACGAGGCCGAGCGGCGCCTCCTGGTCTCCGCCCTCGAGGCGACCGGCGGCAACCGCGTCCAGGCCGCCAAGCGCCTCGGGATCAGCCGCCGCACCCTGCACCGCAAGATCAACGAGATGAACCTCCACGACACCGGCCGGGCGCCGGACGAAGCCGCGGAACCCAGGCCGAAGACCGCGCGCCGGAGGCACCCGCCGGTCAGTCCCGCCTCTCGATGACGGGCGGACTCAGGAACCCGAAGGGGATACAGTGGTAATCGTCGCGCCAGAACTTCGGTTCGCGAGTGATGCGGAGGTCGAACCAATCGCGCTCGCCGCCGGTGTTGGACGGCCATCCGGACCCGCCGGTGAATGAAACGGGGCCGACCTCGGTCAGCTCCCCGCCCGCGTGGTGGTGCGGGCCGAGCAGGTTCCGCAGCGAGTTGACGAGCGTGATTTTGAGCGCATTCTCGCCCTCGCGCAGTGCGCCGGTGAGGTCCACCTCCCACGGGCTCCATACGGCCGGCGGAAGGCGCCGTCCGTTGATCTCGACGACGGCGACGATGGCCTCCATTTGGGGAAACGTCAGCACATGGCGCGCGCCCGCGGCGGGCGCCGCGGCGGTGAAGGTCTGCGTCAACTCGAAGGCGCCGGCGTAAAACGGGTAGCCCTGTGGAACGAGGTCGCCTTCGAACGTCCCCCGCTCCGCCGCGAGCCGGAACGAGCGCAGGCGGTGGACAGGCCGCGCAGGCAGCTCGCCGCGGTCGTTGCGGGCGGACTTCGCCGGTTCGGGCGACACGGACGCAGCCACGGCGAAGTCGCCGACGAGGTAGACGCTTTCGATCTCCGTCCCGTACCGCTCGCGCGGATCGCGGCTGGGCGGCACCGGCGCCACGTAGTCGAGTTCGAGCCGCACCGCGTTCGTCCCCTTCTTCAGCGCGCCCAGGTCGGCCATCCGGAACGCGGCGTCGCGGTAGAAGCCCGAACGCGCAAAGTCGATCGCGCGTCCGTTGACGCTCACCGAACGGTACATCCCGGGCTGCTCCATCACGAGGGAGCACCGGGCGGGCGGCTCCTCGACGACGACGTCGAAGGCGAGTTGCAGCGGACCGCTGTATCGCAGCCGCGTGAAGCGCTCGTGGATGCCGAGGACCGGCTCGGCGGTCTGGAAGACCGATCCGCCGTTGGTCGACCACCGCGCGAAGTCCAGCGTGACGGCATTGGGATCGAGACGGCGGCCCTTCCACGGGCCCGCGAGCGTCTGCACCGCGGCACCGGACCGCGCGGCGGCGTACGCGCCATCCGGCTGCGCCGGGGCGGAGCCGGTCCCGGTGGACAGGAACAGGCTGCGGGCGGGCTCGAGCCGAAACACGAATGCGCCGTCCGCCCCGGGCCGGATCGTCAGGGTGCGGCCCGAAGCGGGATCCCACACGACCGGCCGTCCACCGGCGGCGGCGAGGGTCACCCGGACATTCGCCGCAGCGAGACGGGAGCGGTTGAACAGCATGACCATCTGTCCGTCCTGCAGCGCGCGGCGGTGGGTCCACACGTTCGCGGCGTTCGTTCCGGCGACCCGCACCTTCGCCGGAAGCAGGGGCTCCAGGGCGGGGCCGGCGCCGTCCGCCGGCAGCGGCTGCGCAATCCGCGCAAGCTTGGCGAGAGGGGCGGCGTTGGTCAGACCATCGACCAGGTCCGGCGCGCCACCGGCAACGAATACGGAGCCGCCGGCCGCAACGAAGCGCTCGAGCAGCGCGAGCGTGCTTGCGCGAACGGTGCGCATGCAGGGCAGCAGGACGGCCGGGTAGGACATCTTGCCGACGCGCAGCCCGCCGCCCTCCACCGCGCCGATATCGGCGAGGATCTGCTCGTCGCCGAGGTCGTAGTCGCGGTGGGTCGCCTGCAGCGACTCGAGAATTCTGGAGAAGCGGCCGAAGCGCGCATTGCCGACGGGCGAGGCCGCGCTTCCGCCGGGATCGTCGATGTACGCGCTCTCGAGGGGGTTGATCACGAGAAGTTCCGGGGCATAGGCGCCGACGGAGGAGAGGTAGCAGATGCGGGCCATGCAGTCCTCGACCGCGCCGTTCCATCCCCAGTAAGGCTGCTGCGGCGAGAGGGTCGGCGGGTAGTCGCGCTTGCGGCAGCCTTTCATGCTGTAGAGCGAGAGGTGCGGGCAGACGTGGTTGATCCCGAGCACCGCGTGGCCGCCGCAAATCCACGCGCGGTCCTCGAAGTTCATGTTCTGGCCGCTGATGCCGAACATCTCCGAAAGCCGGCGCGTGCGGTTGTACTGGTTGGCCACGCTCGAGAGGCTGCGCATCATGAAGAGGACGTCCACGGGCAGGCGGAGACCGAGATGGTCGATGCCCGGGCGCTGCATGTGGCGGTACTGGATCATCAGGTTGCCGACGTTCTGCTGCACCGTGCGGAAGGAGTTCTCGCCATTATAGTGGCCGGTCCACGTCATGCCGGTCTGCTCGCAGTAGTCGCCAATCTGCTTCGAGAAGCTCTCCTCCAGCGCCCGGCCGACGGTCTGGTAGTAGTGCAGGCGGACCGGCGCCCACTCGCCGGCGTCCTCGAACAACGCGGCGATGCGGTCGACGAAGTCATAGCCGTGCTCGCGGCGGAAGCGTTCGCGCAGAACCGGCGAGTAGGCGACTGCGCCCTTGTGGGCGACGCCCCCGCGCGGGGAGACCTGCGGCTCGTCGGTGAAGATGCCCTGTACGACGCCGCCCATCTGCTTCGCGTAGCGCTCGGCGTAGGGACGGTAACTGCAGTCGATGAAGGCCTTCACGGTCGCCGGGTTCATCAGGTCGACCCAGCAGGTCCCGTTGAACCACGCGTCGCCCATCGGCACCTTCCAGCAGACGTAGCGGTACGCGGCGTCCTCCGCGAGAACCACGGACTTCTCCGGCAGCGGGGCGGCCTTGTCGAGACGCAACAGCGCGCGCGCGTGGTAGTCCTCGCTCGCCAGCGGAACGATCCCGCCGGCAAAGCCGCTGGGCCACTTGTCCTCGTCGTAGAACCAGGCCTCGATGCCGAGGCGTTCCGCCGCGCGGACACCGGCGTCCATCGCCTTCCACCAGTCCGGCCCGAGATATTCGGTCAACAGCCCGATCCGGCTGTGCAGGTAGGCGCCGCCGAAACCGCCGGCCTTGAACGTGTCCATCTGCCGCTCGATTTCGGCGGGCTCAAGCACGTCGTTCAGCGACCAGAACGGCACCGAGCGCCACGCCGGCGGCGGTTGCACGAAGGCCTCGTGCGTAAGTTGCGGCGCTTCATCCGGCGCCCGCGGCGCCGCGGCGGCCGTCCCGCCGGCCATCCAGACCGCCGCCACCACCCCGAATCCCGCCGTCCCCGCCATCGCCGCACGATGCTTCATGGTGACTCCTTCGCAGGCGGACAGTATGGAGAAAGGCGACGGGGACCGC
>CAYXFW010000418.1:0-3480 GCA_964464305.1 uncultured Verrucomicrobiota bacterium | reverse complement strand
AGGCCTGACGGTCGCCGCCGGACGGAACGCGTCATGAGCCAGCCCGACCCGCGGATCTGCATCGGGGACGCGTTCGAACATTGCCTCTGCGAGGCCGTCGCCCGCCTCCGCCCTCAGTACGCGGACTCGGGCGAGGACCGGCCGGACAGCCTGCTGCGCGACTACCCGGATGCCACCCGCATCACCGAGGCGCTGCGCGTGCTGATCGACGCCATGTTCCCGGGCCGTGTTTTTCCCTCCGACATCCAGGGCGATGAACTGGGCGTCTTCCTGATGCGCCGCCTCAGCATGGCGTGGCGCCTTCTCCGGCCGGAAATCGAACGGGCCATCCCCTTCCGCTGGCGCGGCGCCGCCGGCCGCGTGGAGCACATCCCGCCGGCCTCCGACGCGCGCGCGGAGTCGATCCGCATCATGCGGGAATTCCTGGACGGCCTTTCCGACGTCCGCACCCTGCTGGTGGCCGACGTCCAGGCCGCCTACGACGGCGACCCGGCCGCCCTCACCTTCGCCGAGGTCCAACTCGCCTACCCCGGCCTGCTCGCCATCGCCTCGCACCGCATCGCCCACGAACTGCACCGCCGCGGCGTACCGATCGTCCCCCGCGTGATGAGCGAATGGACCCATTCCCGCACCGGCGTGGACATCCACCCCGGCGCCACCATCGGCCGGTCGTTCTTCATCGACCACGCCACCGGCGTCGTCATCGGCGAGACCGCCGTCATCGGCGACCACGTGAAGCTCTACCAGGGCGTCACGCTCGGCGCGCGGAGCTTCACGCTCGACGGACAGGGCAACCCGGTGAAGCACATCAAGCGGCACCCGACCGTCGAGGATGGCGTCGTCATCTACGCCAACGCCACGATCCTCGGCGGCGATACGGTCATCGGCAAGGGCTCCACCATCGGCGGCAACGTCTTCGTGACGCACAGCGTTCCTCCCGGAAGCACGGCGACGATGGAGAACGCCCAGGTCCGCATCAAGTCCCGCGCGGCCCCCGGCGCCCGGCCGGCCCGCGCACCGCAGCCCGATTTCGAAATCTAACGCCGGATCGGATCGCATTCCCGGAGGCGGACCATGCGCCATCGCAACGGGCGGAAGGAAGCCCGGCTTCCGAACTTCACGCGAACCCTTGCCCCCGCACTGGCGTTCGTTCTGCTGGGGTCCGCACGCGGCGGCGCCGCGGAGAACCTCGTGGCGAATCCGTCGTTCGAGACCGCGGGCACCGACGGGCGCACCCCGGCCGCATGGGCATGGTCGGGCAACCGGTCGGTGAAACAGGACCTCGTCGCGGAGCCGGGAACCGACGGACGCCGCTGCGCGCGCCTCACCTGCACCTCGTTCGCCGGGGCCGGACCCGACGCCCACGCCATGGTCTGCCAGACCGGCCACATCGCCGTTCAGGCCGGCCGCTGGTACCGCCTCACGTTTCGCGCCCGGGCCGAGGGCATCCGCGGCGGCGCCGTCGAACTGGCCCTGAGCGACACGCGCAAGTGGGAGAACACCGGACTGTCCGAGGGCTTCGCGGCCGGCGGCGAATGGGCGCCCTTCGAATTCACCTTCCAGGCCACGCGGACCGTCCCGGCCGGAGCCAGCCGTCTCCAGTTCTGGTTCCGCAGCGCCGGCACGCTCTGGCTCGATGACGTGGAACTCGTCGAATCCGCCGTCGGCCGGGAGTGGTTTCCGCAGATCCCGACAGACGGACCCGGAAATCCCGTGCCGAATGCCAGCTTCGAGTGCGGCGCCTCCGGCTGGGGCAGCTTCGCCTTCAACCTCAAGTCATGGGCCGGAAACCTCTACCGCCTCGCCGGCACCGTCGACTCCACCCGCGCCCATCATGGACGCCGGAGCCTGCGGATCGATCTCGACCGCGCCACGCTGCCGGTGCTCTGGTTCGATTACTACGAGCCGCTCCGCCAGCCCGTGGCGCACTCGCTGGCCGCAAACTTCGGCTGGTTCCGGGTCGCACCCGGCGAGCCCGTGACGCTTTCCGCGTGGCTGTCCGCCGCCGCGGACGACACGCCGGTCATCCTCGCCCTCAATGAGGCGGAGTCGGGTCGGCTTCACCGGAAGGCCCTCACGGCCGGCCGCGAATGGCGGCGCGCCACCTTCACGGTCCGCCCGACCCAGCCCTTTGTCTTTGCCGCGATCGGCCCCGATCTCGGTGCGGACGCCCGCTCGAATGCGACCGTCTGGATCGATGCCGTCCGCCTCGACCGCGGGGAATCGGCGGCGCCGTTTGCCGCGCGGGCGCCGGTCGAATCGTGGATCGCTGCGGCGGCCGACGGCGGTTTCTTCACGAACGTGTCGCAGGGGATGTCCTTCACGCTATCGGCGTACAACGACGGCACCGCCCCGGCGCGCGTGGAAGGCCGGCTCGAAGTCACCGACTTCTTCGATCGCACCGTCCTCTCCCGCCCCTGCAGCCTCAGCCTGCCGGCCGGGGAAAGCGGGCGCCTGGACCTCGACGGCGTGTGTCCCGGCCGCCCGGGCTTCTACCGCGCCGCATGGATCGCGGGCGGAGCCACGCAGACGGTCCGCTGCGCCGTGGTCGAGCCCCATGCGGCCGGGGCGGACACGTTTTTCGGTTTCAACCATGCGTTTCCCTGGGATTTCCTGGTCTCCCGCGCCCAGGCCTCGGGCATCGGATGGTGGCGGGATTGGTCCGCGCAGTGGCAGACAGTCGAGCCGGTGTCCGGCCGCGTCAACTTCGCCGAGACCGACGCCCAGATCGACCGCGTGCGGGGGCTCGGCGGGCGCGTCGAGGTCCTCCTGCCCTTCCCGTCCGCCGTCTGGTCCTCGGAGGCCGATCCCGTAAAGATGGCGGCCGAGGCCGGGAACAACAACTATCTGCTCGCCCGCCTGCCCGTCGCCTTCGCCGCGCGCGATCGCAGCGGCTTCGACCGCTTTGCCGCGGCGGCGGCCGCGCGTTATGCCGGCGGTGCGAATCCCGTGACGCACGTGCAACTGCTCAATGAGCCTGTCTATACGACCTACGCACTCCCGCAGAAATTCGGCTACACCCTCGGGGACTACCTCGCCCTGCTCGACTCTGCGGGGCGCGCGATCCGCGCCGCCGCCCCCTCGTGCCGCGTCGTCGGCGGGATCAGCTGCAACATCGAATCCCCGCTGGCCCGCGAGTTCGTCGAAAAGGGCGGACTCCGCCTCGTGGATGTCGTCGATCTGCACAACTACGATCCTGCGCGGCCCGCGGAGACTTTCGGAGAGGTCTTCCGCGATTTCGAGACGCTGTGCCGGGCGAACGGCGGAACCAAGCCGATCTGGATCACCGAGTGGGGCTGCTACGCGGACGACGACCCGCCGGCCCGGCCGCTGCCCGTCGGCGATGCAACCATGAACCGCTGCCGCTGGCCCACCGAGCGCGCAGCCGCGGAGCACCTCGTCAAATACGCCACCGTCACCGCCGCGCACGGGGTCCGCAAGATCTTCTTCCACGCGGGGACCTGCGGCACGATCAACGGA
>CAYXFW010000417.1:0-3497 GCA_964464305.1 uncultured Verrucomicrobiota bacterium | reverse complement strand
CGAGGGCACGCCGGCGGAGTTGAAGTCGCGACACCCGTCGGGCCGGCTGGACGAGGTCTTCCGGTCGCTGACGCAGGGAACCGCCGAGAAGACCACCCAGCGCTGATCCAGGCTCCGGAGGACGCACGACGATGAATGTATTTGCAGGCAATACGGTCGAGATTTTCAAGCGGGAGTTCCGGGGCTACTTCGCCTCGCCCGTAGCCTACGTGTTTCTGGTCTTCTACCTGATGCTGATCGGCTTCCTGACGTTCTTCGTCAGCCGGCTCTACGAGGCCAACCAGGCGGACCTGAAGTACTTCTTTTTCTGGTTCCCCTGGGTGAACCTTCTGCTCGTTCCGGCGGCCACGATGCGGCTGTGGGCGGAGGAGCGGCGCGCGGGGACGCTGGAACTGCTGATGACCTTCCCGGTGACCCTGCCGCAGGCTCTGATCGGAAAGTTCCTGGCGGCGTGGCTCTTCATGGCCGCCGGCATCCTGCTGACCCTGCCCGTCGTCTTCACGACCATCTACCTCGGCAGCCCCGACGCGGGTGCGGTCATCGGCGGCTACGCCGGCGCGATCCTGCTGTCCGGAACCTACGTGGCGATCGGCATGCTGACCTCCGCGATGACGCGCAACCAGGTGATCAGTTTCGTGCTCGCGTTCGTCATCTGCCTTTTCCTTGCGATCGCCGGCTGGCCGCCGGTGATGGAAATCGTGAACAAGTGGGCCCCGGGCTGGCTGGTCGACGGCGTGGCGGCGCTCAGCGTGATGCCGCACTACGAATCGATGCAGCGCGGGGTTCTCGATGTACGGGATCTCGCCTACTACCTCAGCGTGATGGCGCTCGCGGTCTTCGGCGCCCATCTCGTACTGGAAAACCGCAAGTCGGCCTGACCGGAGGAAGCCCCCATGCCCCAACCCCGTGGACCCAGGTTGTTCGGAAGCAGTCTTGCGGCCTTTGCCGTGGTCGCCGTCATCGTGGCGGCCGTCAATATTCTCCTCGGCGGCGTCGTATGGCGGATCGACATGACGCAGGACCGGATCTACACGCTGTCCGACGGCACGCGCGACGTGCTCAAGGGACTCGACGGCCCTGTCACGTTCAAGCTCTTCTTCAACGGAAGCGACCCGCAGGTTCCGCCGACGGTCAAGCTGTTCGCCCGATCGGTGGAGGATCTCCTGCGGGAGTACGAGATCGCGGGCAAGGGCAACATCCTCGTCGAGGTTCACGACCCCCAGCCCGACTCCGATGCCGCCGACTGGGCGCGTCGCTACGGCGTCGAGTCGCAGCCGGTCGGAATGTTCGGCCCGGATCTCGCGCTCGGTCTTGTGGCCGTGAAAGGCGGAGCGGAGGCCGTCCTCCCCTTCCTCAACCCGGACGAGCAGGAGCGGCTCGAGTACGACATCACCCGGCTCGTCACGCGCGTGGCCAACCCGAAGAAGCCGGTCCTCGGTCTTCTCGCCTCGTTGCCCGTCATGGGCGCAGGCGCCCCGCAGATGCCGTTCGGCCCGCCGCAGCGGCAGCAGAAGGGATGGTATGCCTTCACCGACCTGGAGAAGGACTACGAGATCCGGCAACTCGCGGAGACGATCGAGGCCGTCGATGCCGACATCGACGCGCTGGTGGTCGTCCATCCGAAGGGCCTTCCGGAGGCCGCGCTGTTCGCGATCGACCAGTTCGTCCTGCGCGGAGGCCGGCTGCTCGCCTTTGTCGACCCGATGTGCCTGGCCGACGAGCAGGCGCCGAACCCGATGGGGATGCCGAACTTCGGGGGCGGCGGCTCGACGCTCGGCCCGCTGTTCACCGCCTGGGGCGTCGGCTACGAGCCGGAGCGTGCCATCGCGGATCTCGAGGCGATCACCCCGACGCGCGGGCGGGACAACCGGGTGGTCAACAATCCGACCTGGCTCAGCCTCCGTCCTGCGAATATGAACGCGGAGGACCGTCTGACGGCGCGGGTGGAGACGATCCTGCTGCCGGGCGCGGGCATCTTCAAGGTCGAGCCGCCGGCGGGTGTGCAGTCCACCGTACTCATGTGGACCTCCGATGCCTCGGGTCTCGTCGACGCGATGACCGCCAAGATGAACCCCGAAGGACTTCAGAGGGAATTCAAGTCGGGCATGCGTCGCGAGGCGCTGGCCGTCCGCCTCAGCGGCAAGTTCAAGACCGCCTTCCCGGACGGCAAGCCCGGGGCCGCCGCCCCGACCAATGCGCCGGGCGCCGGCGTGACGAACACTCCCCCCGCCCCGTCGTCGCTCAAGGAAGGCAACGGCGAGGGCCGGGTCGTGTTGGTCGGCGACGTGGACATGCTTTTCGATCCGTTCTGCCTGCGCGAGGTTCGCATGATGGGGCAGACCGCCTACGCCCCGTGGAACGACAACCTGACCTTCTTCTACAGCGTCCTCGAGGACATCTCCGGCAGCGCGAAGCTCTCCCAGATCCGGTCGCGCGGCCGGCTGGAGCGCCCCTTCGACGTCGTCGCCGGTCTCCTTCGCGAGGCCCAGGAGCGCTACATGGAAGCCGAGACGGCCCTGCAGTCCAAGTTGGAGCAGACCCAGCAGCGGCTGACCGAACTCCAGGCCGAGAAGGGCCAGGGGCAGGAGATGGTCTTGAGCGCCGAGCAGAAGGCCGAGGTCGAGCGATTCCGCAAGCAGGAGTTGGAGACCCGGCAGGCGCTCAAGGAGGTCCGCAAGAGCCTCCGTGCCGATATCGAACGCCTCGGCGCCGTGGTCAAGGCCGTGAACATCCTCGGCGTGCCCCTGCTCGTGGGCATCGCCGGGATCGGATTCGGCCTCTGGCGCCGCAACCGCCGGTGAACCGATCGCATCAGGACGGGTGATCCAAGATGAAGACGAACAAACTGATGACGTTGATTCTGGTGGCCGCCGCGCTGGTGGGGGCCGCCGTCTGGATGCAGTCGCAGAAGAGCCGCGCCCGCCGGCCCGCCGCGGGCGCGGGTGAGCCTGTGCTGACCGCGCTGCAGAAGCCCGATGTGCTCAACACGGTCGAAGCGTTATCGTTGGTGACCGCCGACAGCACGGTCCGTGTGGCCAAGGTCGGCGGTGTCTGGGTCGCGCCGGACCGCCACAACTACCCTGTGAAGTTCGAGGACGTCCGCCAGTTCATCCGGACGCTGGCCGATCTCAAGGTCGGACAGTCCATCCCGGGCGGCGAAAAGGAACTCGCCTCCCTCAACCTCCGCGCACCGTCCGCCGCGACCGGGGCGGCGGAGGAGGGGGCCGGCACACTCGTAACGGTGTCCGACAAGGGCGGCAAGGCCTTGGCGAGCCTGATCCTTGGCAAGACGCGCACCCGCGGCGGCGAGATGAGTTTCCCCGACGGACGGTTTGTGCTCGCCGACGGAAAGCCCGCGCTCGTCGCAGAGACCTTCAACAGCCTGCCCGCCAAGTCCGTGGACTGGATGGACACCCAGCTTGTGGATGTCTTCAGTTCCGACCTTTCTTCGCTGACCTGGACGCCGGCCGGAAAACCCGCCCTCGCCCTCGCCCTCG
>CAYXFW010000416.1:0-3510 GCA_964464305.1 uncultured Verrucomicrobiota bacterium | reverse complement strand
TGCACCAGGGCCCATGCGCCGAGGGGGCGGTGCTGCTGCACCGCCTGGTCGAGCGCGGCCTCGGCCATCGCCTGGAGGTTCATGTCGATCGTCAGGTGCACATCCGCCCCGGCCTGCGCGGGGATCTCGAGGACCCGCCGGTCCAGCATTTCGCGGCGGCGGCCGTCCTGCTGGCTCACGCGCATGCCCGGAACGCCGCGCAGGAACTCGTCGAGCGCCTGCTCCACCCCCGCGCTCCCGACGCCCTCGGCATTGGAGAACCCCACGACGTGGCTCGCCAGGTTGCGCTGCGGGTAGTTGCGGGCCGACACGGGCTCCAGCCAGACGTGCTTGAGTTTGAGGTCGAGCACCCGCTGGCGGTCGTCCTCGGAAATCTCGCTCGCGAGATACACCTGGCGCCGCTCCGGCTGGCGGAGCCGGGTTTCCAGGAGCGCGCGGTCCATACCGAACTTGCGGGAGAAGAGCGCGGCGTACGCCTCGACCAGGCCGTCCCGAAGGACCATCTGCGGATCGGCGTTGAGACGGTAGACCGTCAGGTCCATCGCGAGGATCGATCCGCGGCGGTCCAGGATGCGGCCCCGCCCCACAAGGATCTGCTGCTCGACCCGACGCGTCTTCGCCAGGGAGTCGCGGAGCGCGGAGTTGTCGCCGAGGTGGAGCCGGCCGACGCGGAACGCAAGGCCGCCGAATGCGATCAGGACGACCGCAATCGCCATCCCCAGGCGCACCAGCTGGCGGCGCTCACTCACGACGCTCCCGCCCCCGCGTCTGCGCGAATTGAGGCCCTGGAGCGGACGGCAGATCCGCGAGGTCCATGGAACGCGTCAGGTAGACCACCCGGTCCTTGCCCGGCCAATCCATCTCGATCCGGAAGGCCGCCAGCGCATCCCGTACCGGCTTGTGCGTGCGGAGATTCGACCACTTGTAGTCTTCGTTGAGGCGCCGGCGGCGCAGTTCGGCCAGGCGGTCCTCGCCGCGCTTCAGGTCCCTCGCGAGCGCCTGGCAGCGGCCGCAGAGCCAGAGGTAGGACAGCGCGAACGCGGCGATGATCGTGAGCAGGATGAACAGCCGGACGGGAAACACCCGCCGGACGTTCCGCTTCACGTTGACTCTGCGCCGCGCGACCATGTCTACGAAGTCCTCTCCGCCGCCCGCAGGCGCGCAGACCGCGCGCGCGGGTTCTCCGCCGTCTCCGCCTCGTCGGGCTCCACCGGCTTGCGTGTCAGCACGCGCACCGGCGGCGCGTCGTTCACCCACCGCTCGCCGCCCTCGGCGAGCGCCTCGGATCGCGGCTGGTGCGCCCTGAAGAAGCGCTTCACCGTCCGGTCCTCGAGGCTGTGGAACGAAATCACCGTCATCCGTCCGCCCGCCCGAAGCGCGTCCAGCGCGCCGCGCAGGCCGTCGTCCAACTCATCCAGTTCCCGGTTCACCGCGATCCGCAGCGCCTGGAAGGTCCGCGTCGCGGGATGGATCCGCCCGCCCGGACGGCCCGCCGCCGCCGCGATGACCGCCGCGAGGTCGGCCGTGCCGCGGAACGGAACGGCCTGCCGCCGCGCGACAATCCGCCGCGCGATGCGCCGCGCCGCCGGTTCCTCACCGTGGCGGCGGATCAGATCGGCCAGGTCCGCCTCGGGCAGCGTGTTCACCAGGTCCGCCGCCGTCAGCGGTTCCGCCGGATTCATCCGCATGTCCAAGGGACCGTCGGCCCGGAAACTGAACCCCCGCTCCGGCTCGTCGATCTGGAACGAGGAAACGCCCAGGTCCATCAGCACGCCATCCGCCCCGCCGAAGCCGCGCTCGCCCGCGATGTCGGCCAGACGCCCGAACCGCGCGTGCGCCGCGTCGAACCGGCCCCCGAACCGCGCGAGGCGCTCGCGGCACCGCGCGATCGCGTCGGGGTCCGCATCGATCCCCAGCAGCCGGCCGTCCGGCGCGGACGCCTCCAGGATCGCCTCGGCATGGCCCCCGCCGCCGAGCGTGGCGTCGATATAACGCCCGCCCGGCCGCACGGCCGTCCATTCGAGGACCTGGCGCAGCATCACGGAACGATGCATCCCACGCTCCCTAGGACAGCATCCGCCCGCCGCCGCGGCGCACGAGGATCTCCCCCGGGCGGCCCGGCGACTTGACATCGCTGAGGAACTCCGACGACATTCGACCCCGATGAAGGAACCCGAAGAGCCTCCCCGCACCCGCACCGGGCAGCAGGTAGCGCCGGCCGGCACTCTTGCCTCCATCCAGCGTCCCGTTCACCCCGAGAAATCTCGCAATCCTGAACATCGGCTCCATCTCCAGCCCGGCTCCGCCGGGACGGACTCAAACACCCACGTACTTCGAGGCGTCCAGAAGCCCGCGGTCGTCCATCTTCGACGCCACTGCCTCCCACGCCTTCGGATTCCACAGTTCGAAACCTTCAAAATTTCCGACCAACAGGACCTCCGACGAAAGCCCCGCATGGGCCAGGAGCTCGTCGCGCACGCGGATCCGTCCCTGCGTGTCCCACCCGAGCATCTCGGATCGCGAGCCCATGATCCGCAGATAGGTCCGCCCCTGCGCATCCGCCATCGAAAGGTTGTGGATGTTCCGGAGCTTCGGCCCCATCACCCGCGCCGGATAGACGTACAGATGCCGGTCGTCCCCAACGCTCGGAATCACGAAGAACTGCTCCGGCTGCCCCACCAGCGCCCGCCACTCGGACGGCACGGTGAGCCGTCGCTTGGGATCGAGGTTGTGCAGGTACTTGCCGCAGAAATACTGCGACATGCCCTCCACGCCACCCAACCCCGCTTGAACGGTGTCCGCCACTTTGAGCCCTTTCGTGACACTATATGACACCCTGCCCCACGGAGAGTCAACACCCGACGTGGATTTTTTTTCGGTGAAGGAGACCCGCATGAAACGCAGTTGGAGTCTGCATTTGGGACCCGTCGCGCCCTGCAATCGCACGAACGCCCTCCTCGATCCGGCCCCCCGGCCCCGCCGCGGGGCCCGGAGCGCTGCCGTTGCGGCGACGCTGGCCGCCGCCGCCTCGATCGCCCTCGCACCGCAAGCCCTCGCGTGGGGAGCGCCGCACGCTGTCATCACGCGCGCCGCCGCGGAGACCCTCCCGGAGTGGCAGACGAAGATGTGGGGCGATGAACTCGCCCGCCTGACTTCGGACCACTGCTTCATTCCGGACCGCGTCCATTCGGATCCCGAAGCGGCCCGGTTCGCGGCGATGGACAGCCGCCCGGGCGTGCGCTACCTCGTCGGACTCCACCTCCCCGCCACGCAGCCGGAGAACTACGACGTGCTGCAATATTTCCTCGGCCGCGCCGTCGCGGCGCTTGCGGAGGGACGCACCGGCGACGCCGCGCGCTACGCGGGGACGCTCGTGCACGCCCTCGAGGACTGGAGCTGCCCCGCGCATTCCGTGCCGGGCGACAACATGTTCACGCTCTTCAAGCAGTTCCTGCCGCCGCCGGACGAGTACCGGCCGGTGCCGCTCCACAGCCCGCTGGAGAACGGGAT
>CAYXFW010000415.1:0-3537 GCA_964464305.1 uncultured Verrucomicrobiota bacterium | reverse complement strand
ACATTGTCGAGGTGCGCGCCTACCTCGTCGATGCGAACAACCGGCCCGTCAACACCCGGGAGTTCACGGACCGCTGGCGCGCCGCGGTCGGCCCCATCGCGGGCATCGAAACGATGCAGTTCGAATCCGACCGCGGCGGCCCGGGCTCGGGCGTGTCGCTGTCGATCCAGTTGAGCCACGGCGACAGCGGTCGGCTCGAGAAGGCCGCGGCCGAGACGGCCGCCTGGCTGCAGACGTTTTCCAACATTTCCGACATCGACATGGGCTTCACGCCCGGCAAGGCGCAGTTCGACTTCACGATCCTTCCCGGCGGCCTCAGCCTGGGGCTGACCTCGCAGGAGATCGCCCGGCAGTTGCGCGGAGCGTTCTACGGCGCCGAGGCTCTTCGCCAGCAGCGCGGCCGCAACGAGGTCAAGGTGCGCGTGCGACTCCCCCTCGACGAACGCCGGAGCGAGCAGGACATCCGCAACCTCCTGATCCGGGCGCCGACAGGGGCCTACGTTCCGCTCTTCGAGGTGGCCAGCCCCGCCCGCGGCCGGTCCTACACGACGATCCAGCGCCGCGACGGACGCCGCGTCTTCACGGTGACCGCCAACGTGACGCCGGTGGACGATAGCGAGAAGATGCTGGCGACCTATCTGGCGGAGAAGTATCCCGAGCTGCGCGACAAGTACCCGGGGCTGGGCTACGGCTTTGCCGGCCGCCAGGAGGATCTGCGCAAGGGCATGAAGGCGCTGCAAGTCGGATTCCTGGCGGCCATCCTCATGGTCTACCTTTTGCTCGCCATTCCGTTCCGCAGCTACGCGCAGCCGCTGATCATCATGGTCAGCATCCCGTTCGGCATCGTGGGCGCCGTTCTGGGGCATCTGATCATGGGCTATTCAATGAGCATGATCAGCGTCATGGGCATCATCGCCCTGGCCGGCGTCGTCGTGAACGACAGCCTCGTCCTGATCGAGTACGCCAACGGCCGGCGGAGGGAGGGCCTCAGCGCGCACGATGCCATGCTCAACGCGGGCGTGCGCCGCTTCCGCCCGATCATGCTGACGACACTGACGACGTTCTTCGGCCTGGCGCCGATGATCTTCGAGCAGAGCCGCCAGGCGCGTTTCATGATCCCGATGGCGCTGTCGCTGGGCTACGGCCTCCTCTTCGCCACCGTGATCACCCTGGGGATCGTCCCGGCGCTCTATATGATCCTCGACGACATCACCGGCTTCTTCCGGAAGCTCCGGCCCGCAAGATCCGAAGACCCATCCTGACAGACTCGCCGTCCGGCTTGCCACACTCTGGGGCGGCAAGTAACATTTCCGCATGAAGGCTCGGCTCGCGATCTACAAGGGGATGAGGGTCGATCTGGCGTTCCCCCTCACGGAATCGGTCACTGCCATCGGCCGCGAGGCCGACAACATGATCCAGTTGCCCGACCCCAAGGTCAGCAAGCGCCACGCCGTCGTTCATGCCCGCGGCACTTCATGGACGATCGAGGACATGCACAGCACCAACGGAATCACGGTCAACGGCGTCCGCGTCCAGAAGGCGGACCTGAAGGACGGCGACCGGATCCACATCGGCCCCTTCGAGCTGGTCTTCGAAACCTCCGCCGGCGACGACTGGGTCCCATCCCACGTCATCGACATGTCGACGAAGGTCACCGAGCGCACCCTCGTCCAAGGGCCCTGAAGACCCGGACGTCCGAGGCTGCGGCCGCCCGACACCATCGCCGCCTGACTTTGCGATTAGCGCGCCAGTTGAGGCAGCAGACGCTCGGCGAGTGTTTCACCGCCCGCCCCTCCCAACCACCGGCCGTTCTTAGCCGAGGATCAGGGTCCGCCTCTTGTGGGGTTGAGGACGCGGGCGGCACTCGGGGGTCACTGCGATGGGGGGGATGGCGCGCGGGAGCGGAATTCGGAGAGGGCCATGGTTGCGACCATGAGGAGGCCGCCGGCGACCTGGAGCGGCGTCAGGCGGTCGCCTTGGAGCGCGCAGGCGAAGAGAACCGCAAATACGGGTTCCGTGAGCATGATCATCGAGGCCTCCACGGCGGGGAGGCGCTGCTGGACGCGGGTCTGGACCACATACGCGCCCGCGCTGGCCACCACGCCGGTGAGAAGCAGGGCGGGCCATACCTTGGTGGATGGGAAGACCATCGGACCCGAGACGGCCCAAGCCAGACCGAACAGGACCGCGGCGGCCGCCAGTTGGCCGAAGGCAAGCGCTGTCGCATCGTACGCCCGGGCATGCCGGTCGAGGAGGGCCACATGCAACCCGAACATCGCCGCGCAGCCGAGGGTCAGCCCCTCGCCGGCGCCGAATCCGGACGGCGCGGTCCCCGTGAGCAGGGCCAGCCCGGCGAGACTCAGAAAAATCGCGATCCAGAACGGGCCCGGAGTCCGGACGCCGAAAAGAAAACGGTTGGACAGTTGCGCGAAGACGACGAACAGCCCGGTGATCAATCCGTTACTCGACGCGGACATCCGTGCAAGCCCCATCGTTTGCAGCAGGAATCCTGCACCGAGGACGACGCCGATAGCCCCGCCGGCACGAAGCGTGCGACGGTCGATCCGGCGCCAGCCCGCGGCCCCGAGACAGGCTGCCCCAAGGGCAAACCGCACGGTCAGGAAGGGAAGGACGCCGCAGACCGCGACCGCGTCCTTCACAACGACGAACGTCCAGCCCCACACCGCAACGACCGCAAGCAACGCGCCCGCCAGCCCGAGCCGGGCCGCATTCGACAGCGGCTTCGCCGGGGCGCCCGCGCCGCTCACGCCGCCCCCCGTGACTTTGTCGGTTTCTTCCAAGGGTTGGACATCCTTTCCGTCCGGCGTTCCAACCCTTGGAAACTGCCGGCGGCGGATCCGGGCTCGTCGCCCTCAGGGACCCGCGAGGGGCCCCGGGATCGCCTCGATCGGCTTCCGCTCGACGGAAACGGCATGGCCGGCGGCATCGAGGATCGAGGCGACCAGCGTGCAGGGCCCGCACTTCATCGATACCGGCAGATCGAGCGTGACCTTCGCATCGCCCGCAAGTCCGGCGTCCCGCGCGGCCACGGTCGCGCCGCTCGCATCGCACAGTTTCACCGAGAGACGATAGCCGCCTGCGACGGCGGCCATCCCCAAGCCGCTCGCGCCGACACGGAGGCTCGGGGCGGGCAGGAGGATCACATCCGTCGAATCGATCTCCAGGATGAGCGGCTGGCGCACCTTGACCAGTTCGATGCGGTCGATCTCGAACTCGAGGCGCGTCCGGTCGCGGTAGTTACTCTCGGCGACGACCAACTGCAGCAGTTTCAGACGGCGCCACGCGGCGGGTTCGCGGGCGGACTTCCGGATCAGGTCGGGGATCGCGATGCGCACCGGGACCCAAGTCCTCTGGCGATCGCCCAGATCGACGCTCATGTCCTGCCGGACGCCGTCGTGGCTGACGAAGTTGACGACCAGAGGGGTCGTGTCGTCAGCCACTTCGTCGCGATTGGAATCGATCTTGATGTTGAAGGTCAGGAAATCGTATAGCGTCAGCTCGACCTCGTCCGGCGCG
>CAYXFW010000414.1:2915-3559 GCA_964464305.1 uncultured Verrucomicrobiota bacterium | reverse complement strand
TTCGAAATCACGCCGGAGTACATGGAGCTTGGGTCCTGGCGCGGGCCAAAGACGTTGAAGTAACGGAGAGACGCCGTCTCCAGACCGTAGAGCCGGTGGTAGACACGCAGCATGTATTCGCCGCCGATCTTGCCGATCGCATACGGCGACTCCGGTTCGGGCCGCATGTCCTCGCGCTTGGGAAGGTCCGGGTTGTTGCCGTAGATCGCGGCGGAGCTGGCCATGACGACCCGCTTCACGCCGGCGGCTCGCGCGGCTTCAAGGACGTTCAACGTGCCGGTCAGATTGATGTCGTGGTTGTCCCGCGGCCGGTTCACCGAGTCGAAGACCGAGACCAGGGCGGCCTCGTGGAAGACGTAGGACATCCCCTCCGTCGCCGCCCGGATCTGCGCCGGGTCGCGGACGTCGCCCACGACGACCTCCACCCGCCCCTGGATGTGCTCCAGATTGCGCGTAAAGCCGGACGAAAGATCGTCGAACACCCGTACGATGTGCCCCTCTCCCGCCAGCGCCTCGACCAGGTGGGAGCCGATGAAACCGCAGCCCCCGGTCACCAAATATGTGTCACGTTCCGCCGCCATGCATCCCGTCCTTCCGCGACTGTCGATCCGCGCAGAGGGTGCATTGTAGCCTAAACGCGGTCC
>CAYXFW010000414.1:0-2905 GCA_964464305.1 uncultured Verrucomicrobiota bacterium | reverse complement strand
GCGAAAAGACCGGGGCGACCCGCGGATCACACCCACTCGCGCGAGCGGGCGAGTTCGATCGCCTCCGTGTAACGGTCCATCGAGGCGTCCCCACCATCCAGCGACACGAACATCCGCACGAAGTCGACTAGCTCCGGCGGCGCGGGCTTGCAGCCGAACTCCTTCGACACGTCGTCGATGACCGCGTCGAGCCCGTATTCGCGGGCCAGCTCGATGAACGCGCGCAGGTGGCCGATCCGCCGCTTGCGGGCGCCGAAAACCCAGTTGGAGACGCCGAGGATCGCATGCACGCCGCGCATCGCCGCGTCGCCGCGGATCGCACGGATCGCGAGGAAGGAGTTCCGTGTGTGCGAGGCCTTGAGGTTGCCTTCGCCATCCATGAACCCGTCCGTCCCGATGCCGAGGGTGACGGTATCGAAGAACAGGTCCCCCGGCCGGAACCCATCGGCCGCGCAGCGGTCGAACATGGCGCGCGCCGCGGCCACCATCTCCGCGTCGGTCCCCAGGGGACCGGTCGGGCCAACCAGCAGGCAAACCGCCGAGAACGCGCGGTCGCGACGCCGGGCGAGAAGGCCCGCGTAGCGCTCCATTTCGGAAAACGTGACGGAATTGACCAAAGGGGGGCGCAGGTCGGGGCCGGCCGCAAGCCACTCGTCCAAGCCGGCCTCCAGCACGGCGGGATCGGAGCTGTCGACACAGGGTGGCACGCCGGCGCCGTGCTCCCGGACCAGCCGCACCATCCGTCGCATGAAGCCCGGCGCGTCCGGATGGCCCAAAGCATCGACGTTCAGGTCGATGTAGTTTGCGCCCTGCGCCGCCTGGCTGGCGATCAAATCCTCGATCGCAAGCCGCCCCGGGTTGGGCAGGGCAAAGCCCTCGTCGCCCAGCGCCTGGATCGAGCGCATCGCCGCGCCCGCCAGGGGCACCGAAGCATGAATCAGTTCGCCGACATGGATCATTCCACTGCCCTCCAACGGGTGGGGCCGGGAATTGTGGTCCCGGCCGAAGAAACGGTTCAGCACCGAAGAGGTCTGCCTCAATTCCGGCCGGCGCGGAGGAAAAACGGCGCGGCGAAACTCCTCGACGGCGCCGCGCCGCAGCAACCGCACGTAGATCTTCTCGCCCGCACAAATGCGGTTCGGATTGTTGCCGCAACGGCCCTGCGGATCGGCATCGCCGCACGGAACGTTCGCCAGTCCCTTTTCACAATCCCCGAGCGTGCAAACGTAGGCGTTTTCCGGGAGGAAACAGTCGCCGCAGTGTTCGCAGCGATAGGCCGTCTCCTTGCCGACGTCCTCCATCGCCTTGAAGAGACGGTAGAGGGCGCCCTCGCGGTCGGCAGAGCGGTTCACCGGCGCCAGGATCGCGCGAGCGACCCCGTGCAGCGCCCCGTCCTCCTCGAACGCAACGTCGTGCACCGCCCGTGAAACGGCCGCCGTCCCGCGCACCCGGGGCGGAGGCGACTCGGGCGCCGGAAACTCGAGATCGTCACGGAATTCCCGCCAGTCGCGCACCGCAAGAGCCGCCTCGACCAGGGCCGCGATTTCGTCCGCCGACTGAAAATCGCCGGGACGGCCGAGATCCACGCCGGCGTAGCCGAGCTGCCGGAACATCGCCACCTGACGGGCGGCGCGGCGGCAAGCGCCCTCCGGCCCCTCGTTCGCCAGCCTCCGGAGAAAGTCCTCCGTGATCACACAACCGGGCAGCGCCCGCATGACGCGCGCGGCGGCCTCGTCGATCACCTGCACGTTGCCGATCAACGGCACGCGCTCCTCGCGCAGGCTCGCGACCAGTCGCTCGGACTTCCCCGCGTCCCAGCCCGACTGGCAGACCAGGAACTCCGCCCCGGCCCGGACCTTCTTCGACGCCTTGATCATCTGCATGGCCAGCGAACCGTCCGTGTACTTGAACGGGGACACGGCTGCGCCCGCGTGAAGTTGCGGGGCCGATGCAAGATCCACGTCGGACCGCGCGGCCCTCAGCGCCGCGGCGTTGACCTCCCGCACGAGTTGCAGGATGCCGATCGCGTCACGTTCGAAAACCCCCCGCCCCGCGGGAAGATCGCCGGTCAGGGCAAGGATCGTGCGGATACCGTCGTCGGCCAGCGCGCGCAGAAGGGCCGCCATGGCATCGCCGTTCATGTCCTTGCCGGACACATGCGGCAGGATCTCGATCCCTGGCGGAATGCCCTGCGCACGCAGGGCCGCGACGGCCGCCACCGTATCGTAGGACGGCCGTCCCCCGGGATTCTGCGTGATCGACACGGCGGGGAACACGACACCCCGGTCGGCGAAGCGGCTCCCGAGCTCCGGCAAGTTCTGCACCACCTTGGAGACGCGGCGGAGGTCGGAAATGGAATGCGGGGTGAACTCGACGATCACGCAGAATCGACCGTCGGTCAGCGACTTGAGGAGTGCCATGGAGCGGGTGTCAGTCCGCGCGACGCGAGACGACCGATAAGTTGTTCAGACCGGCTTCCGCACAATGATTGAGCGCCAGGACCAGCCTCTCGTGCGGCGCGTCCGGGCTGCAGTCGAGAACCACCGTTTGCCGGCGGTCCAGGCCTCCCAGACGAGCAAGATTCGTCCGCAAGTCGCCCGCATCCATCGACCGGCCGTTCAGGGCGTACCCATCCGCGTCGACGGAAACCCGCAGCACGGGCACCACGGGTCCGGGCACGCCGGAGGGACGCATGACCTCAAGATGCGCGATCACGTCCATCGGCTTGATGGTCACAAGGAAGAAGACCAGCAAGAGAAAAACGATATCGATCATCGGCGTCATGGGCAGATCCACCGCCGCACCACCCCGCACGCGCCTCGTCTTCATGGGCACCTCCCGGGTCGATCCCATCCTCTCGCTCTCTGACCGATGGTACGACTGCGAAACGCCCGGTGCAAGCTCC
>CAYXFW010000413.1:573-3563 GCA_964464305.1 uncultured Verrucomicrobiota bacterium | reverse complement strand
CGGAGGCGCTGGGCAAGTCCGTCCGCCCGGTGCTGCTGGTCGGCCACGGCGCCATGATCTCCGGCGCGTCGGCCGAAGTGAGGGAGCTTGCCGAGAAACTGCAGGCGCCGGTGGTGACGACGCTGCTGGGGAAGGGCGCCTTTCCCGAGACGCACCGGCTTTCGCTCGGATGGATGGGCATGCACGGAACGGCCTACGCGAACAAGGCGGTGGTGGAGTGCGACCTGATCATGTCGATCGGGTCGCGGTACGACGACCGCATCGTGGGGCAGCAGGACCGGTTCTGCCGCGATGCGGCGCGGATCCATATCGACGTCGATCCCGCCGAAATGGGCAAGATGATCCGCTGCCACATCACGTGCGTCGCGGATGCCAAGGCGGCCCTCCGGGCGCTGATCCCCCAGGTGCACCGTCTGAAGACCGAGGCTTGGCTCGCGCACCTGGACGACATCAAACGCCGCTTCCCGCTCCAGTTCCGGAAGAAGGGCGGTCTCAAGATGCAGCATGTCATCGAGGAGGCCTACCGGCTGACCAAGGGCAAGGCGGTTGTCGTGACGGATGTGGGCCAGCACCAGATGTGGGCGGCGCAGTTCTACCGCACCGACCGGCCGCACAATTTCCTTTCCTCCGGCGGAGCGGGCACGATGGGGTTTGCGCTGCCGGCCGCCATCGGCGCGCAGTTCGGGCGTCCGAAGGACACCGTCCTCGTGTTCTGCGGCGACGGCGGCTTCCAGATGACGATGTTCGAGCTGGCGACGGCCGCGATCCACAAGCTGCCGATCAAGATCGTGATCCTCAACAACCACTACCTCGGCATGGTGCGGCAGTGGCAGGAGTTGTTCTACGACGACCGCCGCAGCGGCGTGGACCTGCTCGGCAATCCGGACTTCGTCAAGCTGGCGCAGGCCTTCGAGGGCGTGAAAGCCTTCAACCTGAAGCGCGGCGCGGATGTGCGGAAGATCCTGTCCCTCGCGCTGGCCTACAACGACGGACCGGCCCTGATCAACGCCGAGGTGGAGAAGACCGACAACGTGTTCCCGATGGTGCCCGCGGGCCGGCCGCTGGAAGACATGATCGTGGAGCGGCCGCGTCACCGGATGGAAAAGCCCACGGGGTCGACCTAGGAACGGACGGAGCGCAATCATGAACAACGGAATCAAGGATGCCGGGGCCGCGGGCCACACGATCAGCATCTACGTGGCGAACAAACCGGGCGTGCTCGCCCGCATCGCGCAGGTGTTTGCCCGGCGCGGCTACAACATCGACGCGCTGGTCGTGTCGCCGGTCGTCGACACGCATTTCTCGCGCATGACCATCACCCTCAAGGGCAATCCCGAGGGGCTCGACCAGGTGATCCAGCAGACGAGCAAGCTGATCGACGTCATCCGGTGCGTCGAGCACGACGGCGAGATGTCGGTCGTCAAGGAAATGGCCCTGGTCAAGATCGCTGCGACAGAGGTGGAGCGGACTCCGGCCCTCCAGATCGCGGACCACTTCGGCGCCAAGACCGTCGACCTGACGGAGAGCTCCATGATCCTGCGCGTCACCGGCAACTCGGACAAGCTC
Organism: uncultured Verrucomicrobiota bacterium; assembly: GCA_964464305.1. Taxonomy (GTDB): domain Bacteria; phylum Verrucomicrobiota; class Kiritimatiellia; order PWTM01; family PWTM01; genus VGWF01. The sequence continues at coordinate 1,997 of CAYXFW010000413.1, read as the reverse complement.
GACGCCATGGTCCGCCTGCTCGGCCGCTTCAAGATCATCGAGCTTGTCCGGACGGGCAAGGTCGTCATGGCCCGCGGCGACCAGGTGACCTAGGCCCTTCTTTCGGGCCGTTGCCTGATTTGTGTGGGCAATGGACGGCAGGGTCGTATAATGCGCGCGCCGCCGGCGGATCCGGCGGCGGAAGCATGACCAGCGAAACGCCAGACCGGTCGCCGTTCGAACTGAAGGTCCCGTTCCGGGATCCCTTTCGGTTGAAGCTGTTCGGCATGATGCGCCGCTCGCTCGAGCGGTTCTTCCTCCTCGACCAGCTCGATCAGGTCTATCGCGGCGCGCTCGCGCAGGGTCCCGGCGGCGATTTCGGCGACGCGGTGATGAAGTCGCTGGGGGTGACGATGGAGGTGTCCCCGGGGGACGTGGAGCGCATTCCCAAGGAAGGCCCTGTCCTCGTGGTGGCCAACCATCCCTTCGGCGGGGCCGACGGCATTGTGCTGCTCGCGTTGCTCCGCAAGGTGCGGCCGGACGTCAAGCTGATCGGCAATCACCTGATGCGCCGGATCCCCGAGCTCCACGAGTTCTCGATCTTCGTGGATCCCTACGGCGGCGAGGGCGCTGCGCGCGCGAATCTCAAGCCCATCAAGGAGTGCGTCCGCTGGCTCCGCGGCGGGCATCTGCTGCTGGTGTTCCCGTCGGGCGATGTGTCGCGGCTGCAACTGACGGACAAGCAGGTCTCCGACCCGCGATGGAGCGGGACGATCGCCGGCATGATCCGGATGGCGAAGTGTCCGGTCGTTCCGGTGTTCGTCGAGGGCCGCAACAGCGCCATGTTCCAGGTGCTCGGCCTGCTGCATCCGCGGTTCCGGACGGCGATGTTGCCGCGGGAGTTCATGCAGAAGCGCGGCGGCACGATCGGCCTGCGCATCGGCAGCCTGATCCCGTTCACCCGCGTGAAGAACCTGGGCGACGGGGAGATGATCGACTACCTCCGCCTGCGGACCTACATCCTCCGCGGTCGCGGATCGCCGGACGCCATGCGGGGCACGTCGGGCCCGCAGATGCCGGTCGCCGCGCCGCTGCACGCCGAATCGATCGCCCAGGATGTCTGGATGCTCCCGCCCGAGGCCTGCATGCTGGAGTCGGACGACCTGGCGGTCTACTGCGCCCCCGCGGCACAGATTCCGCGCCTGCCCCACGAGACCGGCCGGCTTCGGGAAGTCACATTCCGGGCGGCGGGCGAGGGGACGGGCCGGGAGATCGACCTGGACCGCTTCGACCACCACTACCATCACCTGTTCGTCTGGAACCGGAAGAAGAGCGAACTCGTCGGCGCCTATCGTATCGGACGCACCGACGAAATCCTGGCGAGCCACGGCAAGAAGGGGCTTTACACGAGCACGCTCTTCCGCTACTCGCGCAAACTGCTCGAC
>CAYXFW010000413.1:0-563 GCA_964464305.1 uncultured Verrucomicrobiota bacterium | reverse complement strand
GGGCCCTCGCTGGAGTTGGGCCGCTCGTTCGTGAGGCCGGAGTACCAGCGGTCCTATTCGCCGCTGCTCCTCCTGTGGAAGGGGATCGGCGCCGTCATCAACCGCGATCCGCGCTACCGGCACATGATCGGCCCGGTCAGCATCAACAACGAGTACCAGAGCCTGTCGCGCCAGATGATGCTCCATTTCCTCCGCGCGAATAACGTCGACACCCGCTGGGCCCGCCTCGTGAAGCCACGGAATCCGCCCTCGCGCAAAACGAAAGGCGGGCGGTGGAATCCCGAGCTCTTCCGGCGGATCATCAAGAATACCGACGAGGTCTCGGAATTGATCGCGGAGATCGAAAAGGACCGCAAGGGCGTTCCGATCCTGCTGAAGCAGTACCTCCGGCTGGGCGGGAAGCTGCTCGGATTCAATGTGGATCCCGAATTCAGCGACGTGCTCGACGGCTTCATCTGGGTCGATCTTCTGGGGATCGACGAGAAGATCCTCGGCCGCTTCCTGGGGCGCAAGGGCGCCGCCGCCTTTCGCGCCTTCCACGGCCACGGTCCGGCCCCGACCTG
>CAYXFW010000412.1:0-3563 GCA_964464305.1 uncultured Verrucomicrobiota bacterium | reverse complement strand
GGCGTCGGAGGACGGCCGGTCCGAGGACCGCTGGCTGCCGACGAGCACGATGGGCACCGGCGAGTTCTGCACCATGAAGCTGAGGATGGCGCCCGTGTGCGACATCGTGTCCGTGCCGTGGCCGATCACAATGCCGTCGACGCCGCGTGCGATTTCCTCGCCGATCGCCACCGCGAGGGCCTTGTACTGCACCGGCCCCATGTTCTCGCTGAACACGCCGAACAGCTTCTTCGTCGTCAGGTTGGCGATGTCGGCCAGTTCGGGCACGGCTCCGTACAACTCGCCCGGGGTGAACGCCGGGATGACGGCGCCGGTCCGGTAGTCGAGCCGGCTGGCGATGGTGCCGCCCGTGCCGAGAAGCGTCACGTTCTTCTTCTTCGGGTCGTACGGGAACGCCTTCTCGGGGATCTTGTAGACCGCCTTGCGGTAGCCGGTCTCCTTCGCCGTGACGATGCGGTTTGCGGCGATCCCGACGTTGTACCCGTTGAATAGTTTGATGACGATGTGAAGATCGTCGCAAGTCTCGCTTCGGGGCAGGATGACGCCCGCGAAGACCGACGCCTCGTCGTTGACGATCTCGACCTCGCTCCAGACGCCCACGCCGAAGCGGTCGAGCGCGGCCTGGGCCGGTCCCCGGTATCCCTGCAAGCGGTCGGTCCGGTCGGTCAGGGGGATGTTCATCGCAGGATCTCTTCGAGGTGTCCGGCCACAAATGCGGCCACGTCGCGGGCCGGTACCCGCCCTTTCAGCATCGCGACGGCCCGGCCCGTCACGTACCGCGCGCGGCGCGCGCGACTGTCGTCCCGGCCCGGCCGGTAGCCGTCGAACGACAGACCCTTCAGCTCCGCCGCCCACGCCGAGCGGTCGACCAGTCTCGCCCCCTCCGCGTCCGCCGCGGCTTCCGCGTTCGCCCCGTCGGCCGCCATCCGCGCCGCCACCGCGGGGATCGCCTCGCGCGCGATGCGGCCGGATGCGAAGAGATCGAACACCTGGGTCCATTCGGCGACGCCCAGGCGGTCGACGGGGATGCCCGCCCGCTTCATCGCCCGGGCCCGTTGCCCGATCAGAACCGCCGCCGTGAGTCCATCGACGCCGGTCGACTTCACGACGGCGTCGACGATCTCGGCGCCGCCGCGCCGGATCAGGAACTCGCCGGTCTCGGTCGGCACCCGCCAGCCGCCGTACGTCTGGAGCCGTTCCCAGGGGGGAGGCTTCAGTCCGGCCCGGATTCCCGCAACCCGTTCCTTCGTCACGCGCGTCGGCGGCGAGTCGGTGTCCGGGTACATCCGGTCGGGCCCCGGGAGGATGCGTTCGAAGGTCGTATAGCCCCCGACCAGCGCCTGCCGCGTCTCCTTCGGCACTCCCTGCGTGGCGTCGGCGAACCGCAGCCGGATCTCGTCTGCGGCCGTCCGGACATCGGCCTCCGGCCCGAAAACGACGAACACGTCGTCCCCGGCGCCAATGCGCGCTCGCTTGCGGACGCGCTCGAGCATCGGAGTCCGCCCCTGAAACTGGGGAAACTGCGCCGCGGAAAACAGGATTGGCGGCTCGTCCAGGCATGCGATCACGCGGATGCGGCCGGCGAGCTCGTCGAGAAACGTCGTGTCCGGCTGCGTGGGATGCTGCGACAGGCCGCCCAGGCCCACCGCCCGCACGGCCAGGACCCGGCCCCCGGCCTGCAGCGCGCGGCGGATGAACCCGGCGTCGGAATGGGCGCAGATGTCGGAGATATCGTACGGCTCGAAACGCAGCGAATCGGGCGTCGTGAAACCGCGCCGGTGCAGCTCGTCGCGCAGCTTGAGGAGATTGACCTGCCGGATCGCCTCGTTGTGGACCAGTCGCGCGGCGTACCCGGCCCGGGGCACGCCCTTGATCTCGACGCGGTTTCCGCCCCGCACGGACACATTCACGTCCTGCCGGCTCGCCCCGATGCCCGTGCGCACGCGCCGGGTCGACCGCGCCGTGAGACCGCACAGCAGGATCGCGTCACGGACCTCCTCCGGGGTGCGGAGTTCCGGCCCGGTGACGGTCTCGGTGAGGGGCATGCCGAGGCGGTCGGTACGCCAGACGATCCGGTGGCCCTTGTCCGACACCTCCCGGCAGGAGTCCTCCTCGACGCTCACGTGCGTCACCGTCAGGCGGCGCCCGCGGAACGGCAGCCACCCGTTGACGCCGAGGATCGCCGTCCGCTGGAAGCCGGTGGGGATGGACCCGTCGAGGTACTGCTTCCGCGCCACATGGACCTCGTCGATGATGTCCATGTGCATCATCAGGCAAAGCTCGATGGTGATGTCGAGCGCCTCCTGATTCACCAGGAACGGGGGCGTGTCGTCCATCTCGTAGGTACAGACGTTGAGATGGTTCAGGAGATAGACGATCTCCTTCCGGGTCTTGAACTCCATCAGCGCCGTGCCGTCGTACTCGCCCAACTCCGACAGTGTCGGACGCATGTGGCGAAGCACCTCGCCGTCGTGGTCCTCGGTGTACATCCCGGCCGGGCAGCGGCAGAAAAGCTTGTGGCGGGTCAGAAGCTGCTGGTGCACCTCGAGACCGGACATGAAGCCAACGGCCTCGTAATCCAACGGTTCAATCATCCCGGGGACGATACCGAAACCCCGGCGACGGGGCAAGACGGATGCCTCCGTCCGCACCGTACACGCGGAGACGCCGGGGACGCAGAGGAGACGGGGGTGGAGGAAGGGATGAGGGATGAAACCTGAGATCTGAAAGGCGGAAGAAAGCAAAGGGAAGAGAGGAGGGGAGAGGAGAACGGACAGGATCGCAGGATGGACGGGATGGGGAGGAGGCGGGAACGACAGCCATGATCCCGGTGCGCCTGCCTTGGTCCCGGACTCGGGGTTGCTGGAGGGCCGAGCTATGCGAGGTCGGAAAGCAACCGCTCCGAAGCGCATCCCCGCGGGCTCGCGGTAGCTCGCCCCTCCAGGACGCGAGGCCCCACCGTCTCACGCCCCAACAGGTCGTCCATGTTGAGGTGTTCTCCGCGAACGTCGCGCGTCATTTTCGCGCGGCAGCGCGTAAAATGCACGCGCTGGTTCTGCTCTTCATCTCTCCTCTGTCAGGCTGTTCACCCTGTGGACGCCATTTAGAGGGTGCGGCGGGAAATACTCGCTCCCATAAACGCTCACTCGACGCCCGTACAGTCTGATGTCGAGTTCTCGGTGTCTCACGTCACAGTTGATGTAACCAGCCCAAGGCGACTGAGTGTCGGTTCCCAGCCAAGGGTATCTCCCAATACCATGGATGTCCAAGGACGAAGCTGGAATGACGCCAGGTCGGTCAAGTAGTGCGCTCGGGAACTCAATGCTCACACCGTACAAGGCGGGTTCAAGGAGGTGCATCCCCCATTTTTCCTGCTCGACCGAGACGCTCGTCCGGTCGCTTCCTCTCTGGAGGGTCGTTCTCGTCGTAACGCCGCAGCCAGTCGCCATGAGGGCGAGACCGATCGTAATTGCACGCATGGTCATGTTCGTCATTTCTCTGAAGCAGAACGCTGCAAGTCAGCCTGAGCCGGGCTTCCCGGCGATAGGCTGAACTTGCTTGTT
>CAYXFW010000411.1:0-3575 GCA_964464305.1 uncultured Verrucomicrobiota bacterium | reverse complement strand
ACGTCGACGAGGACACGCGCAATGCCGCCTCGCTCCATTTCGGGCCGGCTCTGAACAATGCGTCGATCGGACCCGGCAAAATCGCGCTGTGGCGGTCAGGTGTCCCATGGGACAGCTACTACCTGTCCGACCTCGACCATCCGGCGCGTCCCGCCTACAAGGTCCATTACTTTGCCGCCGCGCCGACGCTTTCCGCCGCGCAGGCCGCGTACATCCGGGAGAACCTCCAGAAGGACGGGAACGTGCTCGTCTTCACCGGTGCGGCCGGCGTCGCGTCGGGGGATGCCGGATGGCTGGAGACCCTCCGGACGCTGTCGGGCATGCGGATCCGGTGCGATCCCGCCACCACCGCCGTGTTCAGGGTCCGGGCCCTGCCGGGCGGCGACCGCATGGCGGAGGGGCTGAAGGACAATTCTCCCACGGAGCTGCGTCAGCCGATGATCCACGCCGACGACCCGGCCGCGGCCGTGTTCGGCGAAATCGCCGGGACCGGGAAGGCCGGGTGGGCGGTCCGGCGCTTCGGGACCTGGACCGGCATCTTCATCGCGGTCCCCGGTTCCCTCACACCGGAACTGGTGCGCAACATCGTCCGCGAGGCCGGGTTGGTCCCGGTCGGTCCCTGCGGCGACATGACGACCGCAGGCAACGGGTTCGTCACCCTGCATGCGATGTCCGACGGCGAAAAGACTCTGCACTGGGCCGGGCCCTGCGACGTCGACGACCTCACCACCGGGGCCTCCGCCGGCTGCGGCATCGATTCCCTGCGGTTCCCCATGAAAGCCGGCGAGACCCGCTGGTTCCGGAAGCGGTGATCCGCGTCCGGCCCGGCGGCCTTCCTTTGACACGGCCGCGCCTTGACGTACCTTGGAGGTCGGGCGGGGGAAGGGCCCCGACATGCTTCATGAGCGACGAACATCCATCTCCGGCCGTCTCGGCGGCGGACGCGGCGGCCACCCAGGCGGTCTGGGAGGCGCTGTCGAAGGTGTTTGATCCGGAACTGCACTACGACATCGTGAACCTCGGTCTCGTGTACGGCGTCGAGGTGCTGGACGGCGTCGCGAAGGTCCGCATGACGCTGACCTCGCCGGCCTGTCCCTACGGTCCCTATCTGGTCCACCTCGTGCGCGAGGCGGTGCGGACGGCGAAGGGCATCGCATCGGAGACGCTCGACCTGGTGTTCGAGCCGCCGTGGGGCCCCGCGTTGATGAGCGAGGAAGCCCGGCTGGAACTGGGATTCGACATTTAGGCGCTGAGAAGGCTGGCACCTTTCGTGGTTTTCGCGGTTTTCATCGGAGATCGACGACATGAACGAAACGGACACGACCGTGAGGATCGAAGACCTCCGCGCCACGGTGGACGGCAAGCCGATCCTGAGCGGCGTCGACCTGACGATCGCGCCGGGGGAGATCCACGCCCTGATGGGACCGAACGGCTCGGGTAAGAGCACGCTGTCGAATGTGATCCTCGGCCATCCGGATTACGAAGTCACCGGCGGCGCCGTGTGGTTCCGCGGGCAGAACCTGCTCGGGCTGCCCACCGAGGAGCGCGCGCGGCTCGGCGTCTTCCTGGCGTTCCAGTATCCCGTGGCGATCCCCGGCGTCACGGTGGCCCAGTTTCTCAAGGCGGCAGTCGATGCCGTGCGCGGGCGCGGCGCGGTCAAGGCCTCCGCGTTCCTGCGCGAGCTGCGCGAGGGGGCGAAGTTCCTCGAAATGGACGAGGCCTTCCTGAACCGGGCGGTCAACGACGGATTCTCCGGCGGCGAGAAGAAGCGCATGGAGATCCTGCAGATGCTGATGCTCAAGCCGGGCTTTCTCATCCTCGACGAGACCGACTCCGGCCTCGACATCGACGCGTTGAAAGTCGTCTCGAAGGGCGTCAACCGCCTCGCCGGATCGACCACCGGCATGCTCGTCATCACCCATTACGAGCGCCTTCTCACGCACATCCCGCCGCATTTCGTGCACATCCTGGTCGACGGCCGCATCGTCAAGTCCGGCGGCCCCGAGTTGGTCCGCGAGCTCGAGGCGCGGGGATACGACTGGGTCCGCGAGGGAGCCGCCGCGCCCCCGGCGAGCCCGGGAGGCATCCCATGACCGATATGCCGACCGACAGCCGGCTGGTGGACGACTACAAGCACGGCTTTATCACGGCGGTCGGCGAGGACACCGTCCCGCCCGGCCTCAACGACGACACGATCCGCGCGATCTCGCACAAGAAGGGCGAGCCCGACTGGATGCTCGATTTCCGTCTCAAGGCCTTCCGCGCGTGGCAACGCAAGACCGAGCCGCACTGGGCCCACGTCACATACCCGCCGATCGACTACCAGGCGATCCGCTACTACTCCGCCCCCAAGCCGGCCGCGGCCGGCGGGGGCATCGATCCGGAGGTGCAGAAGACGTTCGAGCGGCTCGGCATCCCGCTCGGCGAACGGCAGCGTCTGGCCGGCGTCGCCGTGGATGCGGTGTTCGACAGCGTCTCCGTCGCGACGACGCACCAGAAGATGCTCGAGGAGCGGGGCATCGTCTTCGGTCCCTTCTCCGAGGCCGTGCGGAAGGTCCCGGACCTTGTGCGCAGGTACCTCGGCAGCGTGGTGCCGCCGGCCGACAACTTTTTTGCCGCGCTCAACTCCGCGGTCTTCACCGACGGCTCGTTCTGCTACATCCCGCCCGGCGTGAAGTGCCCGGTCGAGCTTTCGACGTACTTTCGCATCAACGCCGCGGGAACCGGGCAATTCGAGCGGACGCTCATTGTCGCCGACCGCGGCAGCCAGGTGTCGTACCTCGAGGGCTGCACGGCGCCGACGCGCGACGAGAACCAGTTGCACGCCGCCGTCGTCGAGCTGATCGCACTGGACGACGCCCAGATCAAGTACTCGACCGTGCAGAACTGGTATCCCGGCGACGAGCAGGGCCGCGGGGGCATCTACAACTTCGTGACCAAGCGCGGGCACTGCCGTGGCGCGCGGTCGAAGATCTCGTGGACCCAGGTCGAGGTCGGCTCGGCGATCACGTGGAAGTATCCCGGCTGCGTACTCGAAGGCGACGGCAGCGTCGGCGAGTTCTACTCCGTCGCCTTCACCAACCGGAGGATGCAGGCGGACACCGGCACGAAGATGATCCACATCGGCCGGAACACCCGCAGCACCATCGTGTCGAAGGGGATCTCCGCGGGCGAGTCGATGAACACCTACCGCGGCCTCGTGCAGGTGCTTCCCGGCGCGACCGGCGCGCGCAACCACTCGCAGTGCGACAGCCTGCTGATCGGCGGACGCTGCGCCGCCAACACGTTCCCGGTCGTCGAGTCGGAGAACGCCTCGGCCATCCTCGAACACGAGGCGACCACCTCGCGCATCAGCGAGGATCAGTTATTCTATCTGCAAAGCCGCGGCATCGACCCCGAGGCCGCCCGCTCGCTGATCGTCAACGGCTTCTGCCGCGACGTATTCAAGCAACTCCCCCTCGAATTCTCCGTCGAGGCCGTGAAACTCCTGGAAATCAAGATGGAAGGCAGCGTCGGGTGAGCCGCCCCGTGACCCCGCGAGGCCGCGGGGCGGAAGCACGAAATCCCAATTCCGA
>CAYXFW010000410.1:830-3588 GCA_964464305.1 uncultured Verrucomicrobiota bacterium | reverse complement strand
GGCCTCGTGCTCTTCGGAGGTCTGCGCAACATGGTGGAGCCTTACGGGTGGGCTCCCGTCGTGCGTACCGCCGCCTCCGTGGTCGTTCTCTGGGGATTGCTGGGCTTCCTGTACCGAAAGAAGATCTTCTGGCGCGTGTAACCGCGCTGACCGACGGATTCCATCCCTATGAAACTCACGTTCATCGCGATGTTCACCCTGTCCTTCGCTTTGCTTTCCGCGGGGGCCGCCGACCCCGTGATCGCGACCTACTCGATCGTCGCCTGCGATCCCCGCACGGGCGACCTCGGCGTCGCCGTGCAGAGCAAGTGGTTCGGCGTCGGCGGCATTGTGCCGTGGGCGGAGGCGGGCGTCGGCGCCATCGCCTCCCAGGCGCATGCCAATGTCCAGTACGGCCCGCAGGCCATGCGGCTGCTGGCCGGGGGCAAGGGCGCGAAGGAAACGGCCCGCCTGCTTCCGGAGGGCGACCCGAAGGCCGAATTCCGCCAATTCGGCATCGTCGACGCGCAGGGCGAAGCCGCGGCCTATACGGGGCCGAAGATCGATGGCTGGGCGGGCCATCGAACGGGCCGGCACTACACTGTCCAGGGGAACACGCTCGCCGGCGAAACCGTCGTCACGGCGATGGCGCAGGCATTCGAAAAGGCCCGTGACGCCGGGACCGGCACGCTCGCCGACTGGCTCGTGGCGGCCCTGCAGGCGGGCGAGGACGCGGGCGGGGACCGCCGCGGACGCATGGCCGCCGGACTGCTCGTCGTCCGCAAAGGCGGCGGCGGCGCGTCGGGCGGCAGGGACGACCGTCTGGTCGATCTGCGCGTCGATCATCACCTCGACCCCACCCGCGAACTCGCCCGCCTCCTCGCCGCACACAAGGAGTTCTTCCCCACCCGCTATAATCGCAACCCCAACCCGTGATCCGCACGCTGAAGGAAGTGTGGCCGTGTGGCGGTGTGGCAGTGTGGCCGTGTGGCCGCTCTTCCTTGAAACCTGAAACTTGGAACTCCCCTTCTTTCCCCTTCTTCCCGCTCCTCCTGACACCTGAAACCTGACACCTGAAACCTGAATCCTGTATACTGCCCGCGTGAACGACTCGCCCGAGAAGAGCCCGGACAGCCCCGCATTCGGCGGGCTCACACCGGACGCGGTGCTCGCCATGGTCGAGGCGGCGCTCGGACGCCGCTCGTCGGGCATCTGCCGGCCGCTCAATAGCTACATCAACCGCGTCTACGAGGTCGGCATGTCCGACGGCTCGTTCGTCATCGCAAAGTTCTACCGCCCGGGCCGGTGGAGCCGCGACGCGCTTCAGGACGAGATGGACTTCGTCGACGAACTGGCCGCGGAGGAGCTGCCGGTCGTGCCCCCGATCCGGGGGGCGGACGGACTTCTCCTGCACGAAGGCGACGGCATGTACTTCGCGCTGCTGCCGAAGAAGGGCGGGCGCGCGCTCGACGAGCCGGCCCCGAACGAATGGATGCATATCGGCCGTCTGCTCGCCCGCATGCATGCCGTGGGCGCGCGGCGGCAGCCCCGCGACCGCATCCGGATCGGGCCGGACGACTCCATGGCCACGCATCTCCGCTACGTCCTCGACAGCGGATCGATGTCCGGCGGGATCCGCCAACGCTACGAGGCCGCGGTCCGTTCGATCGTGGAGATCATCCGGCCGCTCTTCGAAGGCGTCGAGACCGGCCGGATCCACGGCGACTGCCACCGGTGCAACATCCTCCACCGGCCGGGCGAGCCGTTTCACCTGATCGATTTCGACGACATGGCCGTCGGCCCCGCGGTCCAGGACCTTTGGATGCTCCTCCCGGGACGCGCGGGCGAATGCGCCGTCGAAATCGAGTCCTTCCTCGAGGGCTACGAGACATTCCACCCGTTCGACCGGCTCACGCTGCGGCTGATCGAGCCGCTGCGCGCGATGCGATTCCTCCACTACACCGCGTGGTGCGCGCGCCAGGCGGCGGACGGCGGCTTCGTGCGCCTCGCCCCCGACTGGGGCGCGCCCGCGTACTGGGCCCAGGAAATCGCGGAGCTCGAGAAGCAGCGCCAGGAAATCCTCGACGACCTCGACGCCCGGGCCTGACCCCGAGGGTCTTCCCTTCGCCGCGGACCGGCGCTAGATTACGGGCATGAAGACACCCGGGTCCGCCATCAGCCGCCGCCGCTTCCTCGCCGCCTCGGCCGTTCTGGCCGCGCCGATGATCATCCCCGCGTCCGCGCTCGGGCGCGGAGGACGTCCCGCCCCGTCGGAGCGGATCCATCTCGCATGTCTCGGATTCGGCACCATCGCATTCAGCACGACGCCGAACTTTCTTAACAACGAGCGGGTGCAGATCGTCGCCGTCGCCGACGTGAACCGCGAATCGCCGAACTACGGCTACCAGGGCGAGGCGCGCGGCGGGCGCGAGGTCGGGCTCCGCACGGTCAATGCCCATTACGCCAAGGCGACAGGCAAGGCCGACTACAACGGATGCCACGGGTACGAGAACTGGATCGAGCTTCTGGACAAGGAAGACGTCGACGCGGTCAACGTTTCCACGCCCGACCACTGGCACGCCGTCATGGCGATCGAGTGCGCGCGCCGCGGCAAACACATCTACGGGCAGAAACCGCTCGCGGTGACCGTCGAACAGGGCCGCCGCATGGCCGATGCCATCGCCAAGGCCGGCGTGACCTTCCAGACCGGCAGTCAGCAGCGGTCGGACATCCGGTTCCGCATGGCCGCCGAATACGTGCGCAATGGACGCCTTGGCAA
>CAYXFW010000410.1:0-820 GCA_964464305.1 uncultured Verrucomicrobiota bacterium | reverse complement strand
CGGCATCCCGGGCGGACACCGCGACTTCAGCCGGCTCGCCTCCCGCAAGGCGCCCGAGGCCCCGCACGAGGGGCTGAACTGGAACCTGTGGCAGGGCCCCGCTCCCGCGCGCGAATTCCGCCCCGCCCTCTTCCCGCTCAACTGGCGGTGGAACCTCGACTACTCCGGCGGCATGATGACCGACTGGGGCGCGCATCACATCGACATCGCCCAATGGGCGCTGGACATGGACCGCTCGGGCCCCGTGCTGTTCGACGACGTCCATTTCACCCTGCCGCCGCCGGGCGACCTCTACAACACCGCGACCGCATTCCGCCTGACGTGCACCTATGCGAATGGCGTGAAGCTGACGATCGCCGACGAGGACCAGATTCCGCAGGGCATCACCTTCGAGGGCGAGAACGGGAAGTCGATCCATGTGAAACGCGAAGCCCTCGTGTTCACGCCGAAGGAACTCGCGCAGGAGAAGATCAAGGAAGGCGAGATCCGCCTCTACGAAAGCAAGTCGCACGAAGGCAACTTCATCGACTGCATCTACAGCGGCAAACCCACCGCCGCACCGGTGGAGACCGCCCACAGAACGATCACGGTCGCCCACCTGGCCAACATCGCCATGCGCTTGGGCCGGACGTCTCTGCGCTGGGATCCGACGGCCGAAAAAGCCATCGGCGACGACGCAGCCAACGCCATGCTCTCGCGCCCCCTGCGCGCCCCCTGGTCCCTCGGCTAGGCCGGTCGCAGCAACAGCGCTGGAGGGCTGAGCTATGCGAGGCCGGAAAGCAAGCGCTCCAAAGCGCATCCCCCCGGGCTCGCGGTAGCT
>CAYXFW010000409.1:0-3588 GCA_964464305.1 uncultured Verrucomicrobiota bacterium | reverse complement strand
CCGCCCGCGACTCGTAGTCCGTCGGCGCTTCGATCGTCCGCGCCGCGACCTCGTCGAGCGTCTGCAGGATGCCTTCCGCGATCCGGTCCTGCAGCGGGGCGCCGGACGGCCGCGTCATGTACTGCTCCACGACGTGGACGAAGGCGTCCACGATGCCGTTGCGCACCTGCTTCGCCGGGAGTGTGAACGTGACTTCCGGGTCGAGCACCGAGAACACGGGAAAGACATGCGCCGAGATGAAGTGCAGCTTCTCCTGCGTCTCCCGGCGCGAAATCACCGAACCGCCGTTGGACTCCGAGCCCGTTGCCGGAAGCGTAAGAATGGTTCCCAACGGCAGGGCGGACTTCACGGCCTCGCCGTGGGTGCGGAGGATGTCCCACGGGTCGCCGCCGGGGAACACGGCTGCGGCCGCGATGAACTTGGCCGCATCGAGCACGGACCCGCCGCCGGCGGCGAGGAGGAACCCGGCGCCGCTGTCGCGGACGGCTGCGACGGCCTTGAGGCACGTCGTGCACTCGGGATTGGCCTCGATGCCTCCGAACTCCACGACGCTCCGTGTGCCCAGCGCCTTCCGGATCTGGTCGTACACGCCGTTGCGCCGGATCGAACCGCCGCCGTAGAGCAGAAGAATTGGAACGTTCGCCGGCACGCGCCCGGCGATCTCCGCGATCGTTCCGCGGCCGAAAAGGATCTCCGTGGGATTCCGAAAGACGAAGTTGTCCATGCCCGTGGTCCTCCCGATTCAGGCCGGAACCGTACCCGCAAGAGCGGCGATTTTCACGCACGATCTTGCGGCGGCATCGGTCGGGTCTTGACCCGGCACCCCGGTGCCTGCATCGTGGCGCCCATGCAACGCGCACCCGCCGTCCTCGCCGCCACCCTGTTGCTGACCGCGCTCCGTCCCGCCGGCGCCGTGGACGTCGCGCTGGCCCTCCAGACGCGCGATGCGCGTCTCGAGGTGGGCGTCGATGGACGAACGATCCTGTTCGCGGACCGTGCGACGGGCACGAACCACGCGGCGCCGAAGACGTCGGCCTTCGCAACGGTCAAGAAGGGGGGGCGCGTCTTCGCCGCCACGTCGGCTGCCGCATCCGGCGGCACGCTGGCGCTTCGGTTCGGAGACTCGGGCGTGTCGGCGACACTGCGCGTCGTCGCCGCGGCCCGGCATTTCGTCGTCGAGGTATCCGAAGTTGCCGGGGAAGGCATCGAGGAACTCGTCTTCGTCAATGTACCGCTCGCGCTCAGGGCCGAATCGGGCGAACCGTTCGCGGCGTGCGCGCTGGCCCTGAACCTCCAAACCAACGTGCGCATTCTCCCGGGCGCCAGTTCCCACCTGTGGGCCGCGTGCTACCCGCGCTTCGGGTTCAAGGGCGCCCGGGTGGCGCTCATCGGATGTCCGCAGCAGGAGCTTCGGCAGGTGCTGAAGGACGTGGTGGCGTCCGCGCCGGACCTGCCGCATTCGCCCATCGGCGGTCCCTGGGCGATGGATTCCGCAGAGAACCGCGGGTCGTACCTCTTCAACCGGGGCGTGATGACGCTGGAGACCGTGGACGGGTGGATCGCGCTCGCGAAGGCCTTCGGCATCACGCAAATCGATTTCCCGGGGGGCGAGGTCTTCCGCTACGGCGACTTCCTGCCGAACCCGAAGGCCTATCCGAAGGGATGGGCGGATTTCCGGGCGGTCGTCGATCGGCTGCACGCAGCGGGGCTGCGGGCCGGGCTGCATACCTATGCGCAGTTTCTCAGCAAGGCGACGTCGTGGGTGACCCCGGTGCCGGATCCGCGCCTCGGTGCGGATGCCGCGTTCACCCTGGCCGCCGATCTGCCCGCCGGGGCGACGGTCGTGACGGTCGTCGAGCCCACCGGCGACATGTCGGTCGTCGTCGGCGGCAATGTTCGCAACAGTGTGACGCTCCAGGTTGGCGACGAATTGATCGTCTATACGGAGGTCGGCAAGACGGCGCCCTTCTCGTTCTCGGGCTGCAAGCGGGGCGCGCACGGCACCCGCGTTGCCGCCCACCCTGCGGGCGCGAAGGTCCGGCATCTGAAGGAATGCTTCGGCCTCTTCGTGCCGGACGGCGATTCGACGCTCCTCGCCGAGGTCGCTGCGAAGACCGCGGAAGCCTTCAACGCCGGCGGGTTCGACATGCTCTACCTGGATGCGCTGGACGGTTCGGACATCTTTGCGGGTCCGGAGAATGCGTGGCACTACCAGTCCAAGTTCGTGTTCGAGATCTGGAAGCGCCTCGCGCGGCCGGCGATCGCGGAGATGAGCACCTTCAGCCATCACCTCTGGTGCGTGCGCTCGCGCATGGGCGCCTGGGACCATCCGAGCCGCGCGCACAAACCGTTCATCGACGCCCACGTGGCGGGCAACCGCGATAACGCGCGCATGTTTCTCCCGAGCCACCTGGGCTGGTGGGCGCTGAAGACCTGGACCGGTCCGAAGGGGGAGCCCACGTTCGCGGACGACATGGAATACCTGATGGCCAGGGGCCTGGCCACCGACTCGGGATTCTCGCTGATGGGCGTGACGCCCGGGACCTTCGACCAGATGCCCGCCTTTGCGCGAGTGGCGCCCATCCTGCGCGCCTACGAGACCCTGCGTCGCGCCGACTACTTCACCGCGGACGTGAAAACCGCGCTGGGTGTGCCGGGC
The DNA here is from genome assembly GCA_964464305.1 of uncultured Verrucomicrobiota bacterium. GTDB lineage: Bacteria > Verrucomicrobiota > Kiritimatiellia > PWTM01 > PWTM01 > VGWF01. The sequence continues at coordinate 929 of CAYXFW010000409.1, read as the reverse complement.
GACGAGTTCTCGCTCTTCCAGGACCCGTCCGGCGAATGGCAGTTCCGCCGCATGCAGTACGCCCCGCATAAGGTCGAGGGGCTGGACGGCTGGAGCGACCGGTGGACGGCCACCAACCGGTTCGACCGCCAGCCGCTTCAACTGCGCATCGAGGCCCTTGTGTCGGCCGGCCCCTACGACGGTCCCGGGCCGATCACGGTCGAGGATTTCGACGCCGCCCGGGGCCCGGCCGAAACCGGGGCGCAGAAGGGCGTCACCGGCGGATGGGCTTCCTCCACCGCGCAGGTGAAGGTCGGCGTTGCCAGTGGGCGCTTTGCGGCCACCAATGCATCGTCGTCGCGTCGGGGGGCGTGGATCAAGGCGGCGCGGCGGTTCGATCCACTGCTCGACCTCAAGGGACGCGAGGCGCTCGGGGTGTGGGTCCACGGCGACGGCAAGGGCGAGACGCTCAACGTCCAGATGCAGAGCCCGCGGCAGTACCACGGCGGCACCGCCGACCACTACATCGTTGTGGACTTCACCGGATGGCGGTACTTCGAGCTGATCGAGCCCGACGCCTGGCGCTTCACGGACTACGTCTGGCCGTACGGCAATCCGTATGCGATTTACCGCGAATCCGTCAACCATGCGGCCGTGTCGAGCCTGGCGCTGTTCTACAACAACCTGCCGCCCGGCGACGCGGTGACCTGCTACCTCAGTCCGATCCGCGCCCTGCCCACCGTTGAAACCGTCTGGACCAACCCGGCCGTGACCGTCGGCGGCCGGACGCTGGTGTTCCCCGTGGCAATGAAGAGCGGCAGCTACCTGGAGTTCAGGTCGCTCGCGGACTGCAAACTGTACGGTCTGACCGGCGAGCGGCTCTGCGACGTGACGCCCCGCGGCGAAGTGCCCTCGCTCGAGGCCGGAGTCAACACGTTCCGGTTCGCCTG
>CAYXFW010000408.1:0-3589 GCA_964464305.1 uncultured Verrucomicrobiota bacterium | reverse complement strand
CGGCCTCCCGGCCGCCGGGCCGTAGCGGGGCGCATGGCCCCCTGCCACGGTGCAATCCCCGCCCAAAGACGTGTGGGATGCGATCTGGAGGGCCGCGCCCTGCGTAGCGTCTTCGCGAAGCAGGGCCGCGCCCTGCGTAGCGTCTTCGCGAAGCAGGGTCCGTCGCAGCCGTGCGGAAGCCTCTTGAAGCATCATGGGAAGGTTCCTGCTTGACCGGGGGAACGGACAACCTACGCTGCCTGCCGGGCTTGGTTCTTGGGGGGGGAGGCGGCGATGGCGGATTCGGGATCGACCGTGGCCGGTGGAGCGGGGGGCGCGCGCGATGCGGCGGCGCCGGGGCGGTTGCTGTCGCTGGACGCCCTGCGCGGCTTCGACATGTTCTGGATCGTCGGCGCCGGAGCCCTGGTGGGCGCGCTCGACAAGATGGGCGGCAATGCCGCGACCCGGCTCCTGGCGACGCAACTCCAGCACGTCCAGTGGGCGGGCTTCCGTTTCTACGACCTGATCTTCCCGCTCTTCGTGTTCATTGCGGGCGTCTCGCTGGTGTTCTCGACGGACCGGACGCTCGCCCGGCACAGTGCCGGCTCGGCCGTGGCGCGGCTGGCGCGCCGGTGCGGTCTGCTGTTCGTCCTCGGCGTACTCTACTACGGCGGCGTCGGCAAGGTGTGGGCGGATATCCGCCTCCTCGGAGTCCTGCAGTACATCGGTCTGGCCTGCTTCTTCGGCGGCGCCGCCTACATCGCGCTGCGGAACGCGCGGGCGGTGGCCGCGCTGTGTGCCGTCCTCTTCCTCGTTCATGGGCTGCTGATGGAGTTCGCGCCGTTCCCCGACGTGCGGTTGGACAAGGCGTCGCTGGCGGCCGCCGAGACGCGGGCCGGATCGAGCGAGCCGTCGAAGGTCCTCGCCGCCGCGACCGCGCAGGTCCGCGGCCTCTACGAGGAAGGCCGCTGCTTCTCGAACTACGTGGACTACCGGTTTCTCCCCGGAAGGAAGATCAACGGCGCCTACGAGTCGCAGCCGCTGCTGGGCGTGCTGGGCGTCGTCGCCGCCTGCCTGCTGGGCGTACTCGCGGGGCTGTGGCTTCGCCGCGCGGATGTGTCCGATCCGCGCAAGGTCGCGGGGCTTCTGGCCGCGGGTGCGGCCTGCGTCGCGATCGGGGTCGCGTTGAACGGCCAGATTCCGGTGGTGAAGAAGCTCTGGAGCCCGTCTTTCGTCCTCGTCGCCGGCGGTTGCAGCGCGATGCTGCTCGGCCTCTTCCATGCCGTCGTCGAGGTCGGCCGGATGCGCCGTTGGTGCGAGCCCTTCGTCTGGATCGGCATGAACCCGATCGCGATCTACCTGGCGCACAACATCGTCAGCTTCCCGGCGATCGCGGCGCGGTTCGTCGGCGGCGACGTCCAGCGGTTCCTCGACACGCGCATCGCCAAGGGCTCCGGCAGCCTCCTGCTGGCCCTCGTCGAACTCGCCCTGACCTTCTTTTTCGTCCGCTTTCTCTACGTCCGCAAGATCTTCATCAAGCTGTAAGGACAGCTGAATATCGAATACTGAACCGCAGAATCACGAAGTCCGGCATTCAGACTTGGATGCCAGCGACAGGGACGGATTCGGCTCACGCGAAGGCGCAAAGCCGCGAAGAGGCGGTGGGGACAGAGATCGGGTGGCGCGGCCGTGAAAGGGGGCGCCTCCGGAGTCCGGTCCTTCTTTCAGGTTTCAGGTTTCCGCCCTCAGCCTTCCAGCGATCGGGTGGCGCGGCCGCTCCGCGGGCGCGCTCCGGGGGCCGGACGCTCACGGCGTCCAAGGTTCGGACAACCCGACCTTCCGCGCTTCCAACCCTTGGACGGGATTGCTTCTCTGTCCCTCCGCTCTCCCTCTCCGCTCTCCGGAGGCTTGCAGTCAGGGGCGATTTGGCCTTTGCTTGCGAGCGTCCCGGCGCGTCCGGGGCTTTCGATCGAAAGGACAGGCGATGAAACCGGCATTCGATGTGCACGTGCAGGCGCGGCTCGAGACCACGGGGGTGGTGGCGGTGCTTGTGATCGACCGGGCCGAGGATGGTCCGCCGCTGGCGCGGGCGTTGCTGGCGGGCGGGATCGACGGGATGGAGCTGACGCTCCGCACGCCGGCGGCGTTGGACGCCCTGCGCGCGATCCGCCGCGAGGTGCCCGGTATGCTGGCGGGCATCGGGACCATCCTGACGCAGGCGCAGGTGGCGCAGGTGGTCGAGGCCGGCGGCGCGTTCGGCGTCTCGCCCGGCACGAACCCCCGCGTCCTGGTGGAGGCCGTGCGGCTCGGCCTTTCCTTCGCCCCCGGCGTCGCCGTGCCTTCTGATATCGAGCGGGCGCTGGAGTGCGGCTGCCGGCTGCTGAAGTTCTTCCCGGCCGAGCCCTCGGGCGGGCTGGCCTACCTCAGGGCCATGGCGGCCCCGTACGCGCATCTGGGCGTGAAGTACCTTCCGCTTGGCGGCCTGACGCCCGCCAACATGTCGTCCTACCTGGCCGAGCCGGCCGTCGCGGCCCTCGGCGGCTCGTGGCTGGCGCCCCGGGAGCTGGTCCAGAAACAGGACTGGGCTGCAATCACCGCCCGAGCCGCCGACGCCCGGTCGATCGTGACCCACGCGCGTGGCGCCGCAAAGAAGGGATGACCGGATTCCCTCCTTGAAACTTGAAACCTGGAACGTGAAACTCCTCCTCCTGACACCTGACACCTGAACCCTATGAACCACATCGTGACCTTCGGCGAAGTGATGGGCCGGTTTGCGCCCGACGGATTCCTCCGGTTGCGTCAGTCGCTGCCGGGTCCGCTGAACCTGACGTTCGGCGGCGCGGAGTCGAACGTGGCCGCTTCGCTGGCCTACATGGGCGCGCCCGCCACGTTCGTCACCGCCCTCCCGAAGAATGCGATCGCCGATGCCTGCATCGCGTTGTTTCGCGGGCTGGGGGTCGAGACGCGCTTCATCGTGCGCACTGCGACGGGACGTCTCGGTCTCTATTTCCTCGAGACCGGGGCCAACCAGCGGCCGAGCCAGGTGACGTACGACCGCGACGGCTCGGCGATCGGCCTGACCTCGGCCGCGGCGTACGACTGGGCGGGCGCGTTCGAGGGCGCGGGCTGGTTCCACACGACGGGCATCACCCCGGCGATCTCGCGCGAGGCGGCGGCGGCGGCGCTGGCGGCCGTCCGCGAGGCCAAGGCCCGCGGATTGACGGTCTCGTGCGACCTGAACTTCCGGAAGAAACTCTGGCTCTGGGAGCCCGGCGTGAAGCCGCGCGACCTGGCGGAGCGAACGATGCGCGGGATTCTCCCGCACGTCGACCTCGTGATCGCCAATGAGGAGGATGCGGCCGATGTCCTCGGCATCCGCGCGGCGGGAACGGATGTCGACGCGGGCCGGCTGTCCGTCGCGCACTACCCCGATGTCGCGCGCTCGATCGTGAAGCAGTTCCGCAACGTCTCGCGCGTGGCGATCACGCTTCGCGAGAGCGTTTCGGCGACGCACAACAACTGGGGCGGCATGCTGTACGAGACGGCGACGGATTCCGCGGTCTTCGCCCCCGAACGCGGCGGGAGCTACACGCCGTACGAGATCCGCGAC
>CAYXFW010000407.1:0-3597 GCA_964464305.1 uncultured Verrucomicrobiota bacterium | reverse complement strand
CGAAGTGCCTGGGATGCCGCTCGATGGACTGGGAAAAGGACTCGCCCTGGTGCAGGCGGGCGACGACCGCCTGGAGGACGCGGCGGAACGTCGGATGGTCCATGTCCGTGGCGATCGACTCGAGCGCCTCGCGCAAGGGCATGCCCGCGTTGACGGTGATGGAAAGCTGGCGGCAGAAGATGGCCTTGTCGGACGTGGCGATCTTCTTCTCGAAGTTGAAGAGCGGAGCGCGCGTCCGCGCCGCGGCCGGATGACCGGGACTCTGGACGGCAGGAGCCTCGCCCTGGGCCACGAGGTCGACCACGATCAGTCCCTTGGCCCGGAGCCGGGCCAGCGCGTCCTGCCGGTCGGCGGCCTCGATGACGGCACGGACCGTCTGCCCCGTCGAATCCCGGCCGACGTAGTTGAACGGCGTCACCGGTCAATCCTCCATGGGCCAGACCGCCATGATTTCCTCGACCGTCGAGACACCGTCCTTGAGCTTCCGGAGGCTGTTCGTCACCAGCGTCTCCATGCCCTGCTTGATCGCAAGCTCCCGGACATCCACGTCCCCCGCCTTCTGGAGGATCAGTTGCCGGATCGGGTTCGTCACCTCGAGGAATTCGAAGACGCCCTGCCGGCCCTTGTAGCCGGTATGGTTGCAGGCATCGCAACCGGCGCCCTTGTAAAACGTCCATCCCTTGGCCTCGGGGCAGACGCTGGTCACGATCTCCATCTGTTCTGCGGTCGGGACCGACTCCTTCTTGCAAAACTTGCAGATGAGCCGGATCAACCGCTGGGCAATGACGAGCTTGACGGTCGCCGCGACGAGGTACGGTTCGATCCCGATGTCGCGCATGCGGCTGAAGGCCGAGGGCGCGTCGTTGGTGTGCAGAGTACTGAGCACCAGATGGCCCGTCAGCGACGCCTGCATGGCAATGCGCGCCGTCTCGTCGTCGCGGATCTCGCCGATCAGGCAGATGTCCGGATCCTGGCGAAGGATCGCGCGGAGGGCGCTGGCGAACGTCATGCCGATCTTCGCCCGCACGTGGGTCTGGTTGATGCCGTCCAGGACGTACTCGACGGGGTCTTCGACGGTCTGTATGTTGACCTCGGGGCTGTTGAGATAGCTCAACGCGCTGTACAGAGTCGTCGTCTTTCCGCTCCCCGTGGGCCCCGTGAGCAGGATGATGCCGTTGGGCTCGGTCAGCACGCGTTTGAACCGCGACAGCATCTGCGGATCGAAGCCGATCTTCGCCATGTCGACGACCAGCGAACCGCGGTCGAGGATTCGCATGACGATCTTCTCGCCGTTGACCAGCGGCAGCGAGGAGACGCGGACGTCGATCTCCCGCCCGAACACCTTGAACTTCAAACGGCCGTCGAGTGGAAGGCGTCGCTCGGAAATATCCATCTCGGACAGGATCTTCAACCGCGTGACGATCGCCGGGTACAGCCGCCGCGGGGGCGGCGTAACCTCGTTCAGGACGCCGTCCACCCGGAAACGGATGCGGACGGTCTTCTCGCCCGGCTCGAGGTGAATGTCGCTGGCCCGGTCGCGCACGGCCTGCATCAGCATGAGGTTGACGAACTTGACGACCGGAGCGTCGTTGGCGATGACCTTGAGCTGCTCCGCGTCGAGGGCGGCCGCCTCCGTCTCGACCGCCTCGGTGCCGACCTCGAGGTCGACGATATCCTTGAGGTTCCGCTCGATGTGCGCGTCGGGCCGGTACTCGCGTTCGATGACCTTCAGGACGCGGTCCTCGAGGCTGACGCCGCGCCGGACCTCCATGGATGTCAGCGAGCGGACGGCATCCACCGCGGCCAGATCGAACGGATCGCTCATGACCAACGTCACAAACGACTCGCCGGGCTTGCAGACGGGGATCAGGCCGTAGCGCCGGGCGATCTTCTCGGGGACAAGCGCCACCTCCTCGGGCTGCATCTTGAACTCGGGTCCCAGCTCGAAAAAGGGGATGTTCTGCTGCTGCGCCACGACGCGGACGACGTCTTCGGCCGTTGTGTAGCCCAAGTCGACCAGGATCTTCTCCACCGGCCGCTCCGTGCCCAGCCACGCCTCCTCCACCCGGTCCACCTGGGCGGGCGTCAGCCGGCCGCTTTCCACGAGCGCTACGCAGAGGCGCCGCGCACGGGCCGGGAGACGCTTTCCCTGAACCTGGATCTGTTCGGAGTCCGGCATCGGAATTCCTACGGGGCCTCAACCCGGCGCGCCGCCGCCGCGCCGGCGGCCGCATCCATCTCCTGCGAGTGAATCGTCGCGGTCAGGAAGATGAGCAGATCCACCTTGTCCTTGATGGTGGCCTCCCGTTTGAACAGCCAGCCGAGAAGCGGGATCGATCCGAAGAAGGGCACGCGGAACTGCTCCTTGCGCTCCCGGTCCCGGACCAGCCCGCCGATGACGACCGTCTCTCCGCTGACCACCATGATCTGGGTCTCCGCCTCGCGGGTCGAGAGGACGGGATACGTCTCCACCAGCGAGGTCCGGTCCGTCACCGACGGCCGGACGATCATGCTGATGCGGTTGCTCGCGCAGATCTGGGGCACGACGGCGAGCTGAATTCCGATCTTCTCGTAGTAGTCGAGCGAGGTGCCGGCGGTGATCCGGACCCCGGTCTCGGTCGTCTCCTGTTCGTACTGGATGATCGGGAACTTCTCGCCGACGATGATCCGGGCCTCCTGGTTGTTCAGGGTCAGGATGCGGGGCGAGGACAGGACATTGGCCGTGCCCGCGTCCTCCAGCATGTGCATCAGGACGGAGAATTGGACGTCGGTCAGTTGCTGGAAGAGCAGGGTTCCGCCGGTGTTGAAGGGGCTGATGGTCGCGTAGGGCGCGTCCGAGGGCACAATCTTCGGCCGGGTCTGAAGGCTCGCCGATTCGCCGCCGATCCGCTGCACCTGGTCCCCGTTGCGGTACGTCGCCCCCCCGCCGAACTCCAGGCCGATGTCGCGGGCCAGATCGGATCCCATCTCGACGAAGCGGGCCTCGATCAGCACCTGCTGCGGCTGAATATCGAGCTGGGCGACCAGTTCCCCGATGGCGGCCACCGCCGCCTTCGTGTCCCGCACGACAAACCGCTTGCTCCGGACGATCGCCTTCACCTCCTGCGTCCGCCGCCCCCTCGACAGCGTCGTATCCGCCCCCGATCCGCCCGCGCCTCCGCCGCCTCCCCCTCCGCCGCCGGAGGACGCGGATTCCGGCTCCCAAAACTGCCCGAGCGGCCGCAGCACCGTGATGCTCCCCTGCGGACTGATCTGCACCTTGAGGATCTCCTCCAGATCCGACGCATCGAGGTACTGCAGCGTGAACACCTGGACGATCAGCGGTTCCTGTGCGACCGGCACAACCGCAGCCTTCGGATCGAACTTGGTGACAATCACCGCGTCCTCGAGGACCTGGTAGCTGAAGCCGTAGGGCCGAAGGATGACGTCAAGCGCCGTCTGCCACGACACGTCGCTGACGCGCACGGTGACCTGCCCGCGGACGTCGGGCCCGATGACGATATTCCGGCCCGTCTGGCGCGAGAAGGCCGTCAGCACCTGTTGGATGTCCCCCTCCTCCACGTTCAGGGTCACGCGGTCGCCCGCCGGAGCGCCGGC
>CAYXFW010000406.1:2232-3598 GCA_964464305.1 uncultured Verrucomicrobiota bacterium | reverse complement strand
CGCTCGGCGCGCGGGCCCCATGGGGCCCCGGGCGCTCTTCATCCTGTGGAGCGTCCGGCGAATTCCCCGGTCAGAATCCGCAGTCCCTTCCGGATGGCCAGATAGAGATGCACATTGGCGACGGGAGCGAGAGCGCACCACACGATTGTCGCGAACAGATTGTCGCAGTCGACCCCAAATTGGACGAGCCCCCACACGATGAGCAAGGATGGCGCCAGGAGAATTCCCGCCAAAACCGGGAGGATCAGGGACCACGGCGCGTAGTCGAAATGATTCAGCGTGAACAGACCGGCAAACGTGACCAGGAACGTGATGCCTTCCAGAATCAGGATGGCCGCAATCTTCGTCACAAGGCCCACCGTATTCCGCGCATCGGATCGTGTCTATCCGAAACGGTCCAACTCGCCGCGGAGGAGAGCTCATCCAAGGGTTGGAACGGCGGCGGGCGCTCCGTCCGAACCTTGGACGGCGGCCCTTTCTCGGGAGCCGATGCGCCTGTCGGGGGCGGTGCGTAAATGTACCGTTTCGGTCAGTTTGAAAATGCACCCGCCTCCTGCGGATCATGTTCACGCGAGACAAACGACGGAGGCCACGATGCGGTTTCAGAACGGGTCTGCTGTAGCCGCGACCGGGGGTCGCGGTCATCCCGCGCACCGGAGCGCTTGCCCGCCGCGACCACCGGTCGCAGCTACAGCAGATCACATGCGACTCGGATGCCATCCCCGCCCCGCAGAAGCGCCATGCGCTTCTCCTGCAGCGCGACAGCGCCGCTGTTTCTATGTCCCCATATCTTTCCCATATCTTTCCAAGGGTTGGAACGGCGGCGGGCGCTCCGTCCGAGCCTTGGACGGCGACCCTCTCGCTCGGCGCACGGGCCAGGACACTGGACGCTCGACACTGGACACTTGCCTCCGAAGGCGAGAAGACCTTCTTCGCCGTTCTTGATCCCCGTCAAGACGCCGGTGGCGGCGATGGGGCATCGTGGACGCGTCGACCGGCCATGGGGGTCCGGTGACAGAAGAGTTCAACCAAAGGAATATTGACATGAGCATGTTTTGCTTCCAGTGCGAGCAGACCGCGAAGGGGACCGGCTGCAATTCGTTCGGCGTGTGCGGCAAGGATCCGGACACCGCGGCGCTGCAGGACCTGCTGGTCCACACGGCCAAGGGCATCTCGCAGTACGCGCATCGCGCGCGGCGGCTCGGCGTGAAGAACCACGACGCGGACGCTTTCATCCTCGAGGCGCTGTTCACGACGGTCACGAACGTGAACTTCGATCCGAAGCGGCTCGAGATCGTCCTGCGCCGGGGCGCCGCGATCCGCGACGCCGTCCGCCACGACTACGAGGCCGCCTGCGCGAAGACGG
>CAYXFW010000406.1:0-2222 GCA_964464305.1 uncultured Verrucomicrobiota bacterium | reverse complement strand
AGACGGGCCAGGCCGCGGAGACGCTTTCCGGTCCCGCCGCCTGGGTTCCGGCCGCCGACCTGAACGGGCTGATCCGGCAGGGCGAGGTCGTCGGCATCGAGCATCGGCTCGCGAAGCGCGGCCCCGACGTCACGGGCCTGATGGAGCTGCTCACCTACGGCCTCAAGGGTACCGCGGCCTACGCGGACCACGCCTACGTGCTCGGCCGCGAGGATGACGGCGTCTACGCCTACTTCCACGAGGCCCTCGACTTCCTGGCCGGGGACACGCTGTCCGTCGACGCGCTCTTCACGATGACCCTGCGCTGCGGCGAGGTGAACCTGAAGGTCATGGAGATGCTCGACGGCGCGAACACGGGCGCCTACGGGCATCCCGTGCCGACGCACGTCCGCATCACGCCGGTCCAGGGCAAGGCGATCCTGGTCTCCGGCCACGATCTCAAGGACCTCGAACAGCTCCTCAAGCAGACCGAGGGCAAAGGCATCAACGTCTACACGCACGGCGAGATGCTCCCCGCCCACGGCTACCCGGAACTGAAGAAGTTCAAACACCTCGCCGGCAACTACGGCGGGGCGTGGCAGGACCAGCGCACGGAATTCGACGAGTTCCCCGGCGCAATCCTGATGACAACGAACTGCATCCAGAAGCCGAAGGAGAGCTACACGGCCCGCATCTTCACGAGCGGTCTCGTCGCATGGCCGGGCGTAACCCACATCGCCAACGGCGATTTCTCGCCCGTCATCGCGGCCGCCCTGGAAGCCCCGGGCTTCGCGGCGGACGCGCCCGGGAAGACCATCCTCGTCGGCTTCGGTCACCACACGGTGCTCGGGCTCGCAGGGACGGTGATCGAGGCGGTCAAGTCCAAGGCCATCCGCCGGTTCTTCCTGATCGGCGGCTGCGACGGCGCCAAGAGCGGCCGCGATTACTACACCGAGTTCGCCGAGGCGGTGCCGAAGGACTGCGTGATCCTCACGCTCGCGTGCGGCAAGTTCCGCTTCAACAAGCTGGACTTCGGCGCCATCGGGCCGGTGCCGCGCCTGCTCGACTGCGGCCAGTGCAACGACGCCTACTCCGCGATCAAGATCGCCTCGGCGCTCGCCGGCGCGTTCAATTGCGGCGTCAACGACCTGCCCCTCTCGTTCGTGCTCTCCTGGTACGAGCAGAAGGCGGTCTGCATTCTCCTGACGCTCCTGCACCTGGGCATCCGGAACATCCGGCTCGGCCCCAGCCTGCCTGCGTTCGTCACGCCGGCGGTGCTGAATGTCCTGGTCGAGAAGTTCGCGATCAAGCAGCTGACGACCGTCGAGGCCGACCTCGAGGCCTGTCTCGCCGGCGCCTGAATCCGGCGCCGCCGCCCCGGACCAGCCGGGGCGGCGCCGGACCGGCGCGCTTTGTCGCAGCCACCTTCATACGCCCCAAATCATCGGCTGAGGATGTGCTCTTCGAACAAGATCCGTGTGAAATGCGCATGGATACGGCCGCGACAGAGCGCGGCCCTCCAAGTCCGTTCCATGGAGATGCGAGATGATTGTCCTGGAGGGCGCCGCTCCGCCGTGCCCTGCGTAGCGCTCTGGCGAAGCAGGGTCGGCGCCGTGCAAGAGGCACTCGAAGTATCGTTCGTTCCCGATCATCGGGTCTCAGCCGAGGATTTGGGATAGACGGTCCCGGCTTGTTTTTCGCAGGAGATTGGGTATACTGGCGGCCTCGATCCTCTTACAAAAAGGAGTCAATGATGAGCAAGGTTTCTAAGTCCAAGACAGTCAAGAAGATTGCAAAGCCTGCCGCGAAGAAGGAGATCCCTGTCGTCCACAAGACGCCGGCTCCGTCCGCGCCGACGCAGGTTTCTTCCGCCCCCCTGAAGCCCTCGGCTCCGCCGGTGGCCAAGGCGACGAAGGACGAACGGCACCGCATGGTGGCCGAGGCGGCGTATTACATCTCGATCAGGAAGGGCCCTACGGGCGACCCCAAGGGCAACTGGATCGAGGCCGAGCAGCAGATCGACGCGCAACTGAAGCGCGAAGGCCGCATGTAGGATTCCGGGGCCTGCACGCCCGGGGTTCTCTGCCGCAACCGTCCCGTCACGGCGTCGCGCATCGCGAATCCGGAGGGTCACGCTCCGGGTGCCGTCACAGAGAGCCCACCGCCGCGAGAACGTCTGCGGTGGCGATGCCTTCGAGCGATCCATCCGGGGCGCGGAGGAGATGGACGTTCGCGCCGCGGGG
>CAYXFW010000405.1:0-3609 GCA_964464305.1 uncultured Verrucomicrobiota bacterium | reverse complement strand
GTCAACGACCCGGAAGCGGTTTTCGAGCATGAGGCTCGAGAGGATCGATTCCACTTCCGAGGCCGTCATGCTGCCGACATTCTTCTCGTCGATCATCAGCAGCACCCGCGGCAGTGCGGCGGAAGGCTTCTCCATGGCCGCCCGGGCCCCCGCCGTCGGAAGCCCCATCCAAAGGCCCGCCGCCACCGGCACAATCCAGATGCGCCCCGCCCATCTCCGCAACATGTTCGCCATCCGTCGTCCTCTCTTTCTGTCTATCGTATTCCGGGAGACACTCCGGGCCGACTCCGCTTCTCCCGCTCACACTCCGGACACCCCTTCACCTTTCCAATCTCGCCGCCGTACTTGATCTTATGGATTGGGCAGAAGGCGTCGAACATGCCCATCGTCGGGGAGCCGGTGGACCCTTCCCGGATACAGCTCGGACAACCCTTCACCTTGCCAATCTCGCCGCCGTACTTGATCTTGTGAATCGGGCAGAAGGCATCAAACAGGCCCATCGTCGGGGAGCCGGTGGACCCTTCCCGGATACAGCTCGGACACCCCTTCACCTTGCCGATCTCACCGCCGTACTTGATCTTGTGAATCGGACAGAAGGCGTCGAACAGGCCCATCGTCGCGGGACCCGCGGACGACTTCCGGCTGCACTCCGGACAGGCCAGGAGCCTCTTGTAGGCGACGCCCGGAGCGCCGACAAACGTGTCCTTGTACAGCTTGCCGCACAGCGCGCAGGTCGTCAGGCCGGACGAGCCTTCGCCCCTGTTTCCGCACATGGGGCACCCCTTGGATGCCTCGCTCAGCTTGCCGCCGTACTTCTTCTTGCAGATCGGACAGAAGGCGTCGAACACGCCGTCCGGCGCGTGGACGCCCCCACCCCCGGTGCCGCATTTCGGGCATCCCTTGTTCATCTGGGAAATGGGTCCGCCGTACCTCGTCCCGCATTTCGTGCAGATCGCGTCGAACATGCCGTCGCCAGCCGTCGGGGGCGGATTTCCGCCACTGGCGCCGCACTGCGGACAGGCAGCAGGCACAGGTTGCCCTTCGACGATGCGCATCTTGAACCCGCACTTATTGCAGGTCATGTCGTACCCCTCGACGGTGACGACCGGCCCTCCACCATGGGCGGGCGCCATCCCGCCGTGGCCATCCGGGCCGTTCTCGGCGCCCTTCCCTCCCCTCCCGCCCACCGGGGTGGAGGTCGCCCATCCGCCGGGGGACTCCCCCGTCGACGAAGTACCATCCGACGCGGCCGGGGCGGGCTTCTCTTCCTTGTCGAGCTTCAGCTTGTCGACCACGTGGTCGGCCGCGTGCTTGCCGAACGTATCGCCGAGGTTTTTGACGCCGGTGGTGACGCCGTCGAGCACGCTGTTGCCGAGGGTGGCCGCGAGCGTGTTGGTCTGCCGCGAACGTGCGTTGGCGGTCAGCGTGTTCTGCAGTTCCGCGCGCGCATCCTGCTTGATTCGCTCGGCCCGGAGTTCCGACTCCCGGATGATGTTCCGCGAATTCTCGACCATCGTGCGCTCGTCCCACGCCTGTTTTCCGCCTTCCACCAGAGCGGTCGAACGGTCGTTAGCCTGCTCCTCCAAACCGCGATTGAGAGCGGCCAGGCTGGCTGTGCCCGGATCCGACATCGTCGCGAGCGCGTCCCTCCCGCCTGTTGGAGCGGCCGCCTCCATCCCGAGAAGGGAATTGGCCATATCCGGCGCCACCCAGCCGGGCGGCCACGAAATGGGCGGTGCGCCGCCTGCCTGCGGGATCTGGACGGGGCCGAGGATCCGGCCTTCCGCATCGACCGGCACATCCACCGTCTGGCCGTCCGCCGTTCGCAACGTCGCGACGCCCGGACGGCCCGGCGGCGGAAAGTGCCCGCCGTTGACGCCGGGAGGCAGGTTGCCGGGGCCGAGCACCGGACGGACCCTTGGCGCCGCGGCGTCGGCCGCCGGCGTGGCGTCCGCGGTCAACTGGGCGCCGACATCGATCGCCCCCCGCACGCCCGCCAATGTCTCCACCAGCCCGGAGCCAACGTTCACCCACCGCCCGGGAGCATCCGCGACCTGCGCCTCTACCGGACGATCCGCGGCCGCCGCGCCGCCCCGGCCGCCATCGTTCAAGGCCACCATCCTGTCGCTGCACGCCTTGCACCAGCCGGTCCGGTCCTGGCCGATCGTCGCCGCCGGCTTGCCGCAAAGTGAGCACTTGATGCCCGCCTGCGTGCCATCCACGGACTCGCGCAGCATGTAGTGGATGTCGCACGCCGGCTTGCCGCTGGCGGGCTTGAAGCACATCGCCGGCCGGCCGCACCACGCGCAGGTCAGGTTCCGCCGGCCGAAGGCTTCGGCGGTCTCTCCCCGAGTATCGCGCTCGCGGTAGTGCTGGTCGCAGAGCACATCGCCCCATTGCTGGAGCCAATCCCCCGGCCGGCCGCAGACTTCGCACCTGCGCCGTTCGCGCTCGCCGCTCTCCATCTTCTGCGGCTTGTAGTAATGCTCCGTGCAGCACGGCACCGCGCCGGGCTTTGTCGAAACCGCCGGCTTGTCGCAGAACGCGCACTTGGCGTATTCGCGGCGCTCTGCGTCCGGTCGAAGATTCTCCTGCGCCACGCGCTTGGCCGCCACGCGGACCTCACCCGCCTCGGCGGCATGCGTCACCGACGGCGCGGGCATCGCCAGCCACAGCAGCAGCCCCCAAAGGCAGGGAACACGACTCGAACCGACAATCGTCTTCATGGTTGGCTCCCGCAACGGCAACTGCCGCCGATCGCGAGCCATCCACTGACGATGAACCATGGAGAGACATGTTTCATGAAGATCTCAGCCTCCCCACGGTCCGCCGCATTTCGGACACGTCGATTCGAACCACCGGAAATTGGAACGGTGCCAGTCGCCCGAGACCTTGCAGTGGCAATCCGCCTCCAGCGTTCGATCGCCATCTCCCCAAACCTTGGTCCACGATTTTTTGGAGTAACATCGGTCTTCAGGTTGAGCAGGCGCAACCGGCGGCACGACTGCGCCGCCACCCACGGTCACACCACCGCTTCCCGCGCCACCTGGCTGACTTCCCCCGCTTACGACAGTGCCGCCGGTGCCAGCGCCAGTACCCATGCCCGTGCCCGTGCCTCCGCCAGTGCCCCCAGTGCCACCCCCGGTGCCTCCGGTGCCGCCTCCGGTGCCACCAGTGCTGCCTCCGGTGCCGCCTCCGGTGCCTCCGGTGCCACCAGTGCTGCCTCCGGTGCCCATGCCAGCGCCTCCGCCGGTACCCGTGCCGCCCCCAGCGCCGCCGATGCCGCCGCCCGCCCAGCCGCCCCCCGAGGGCGGGTCGTCGCCTCCGCTGCCGTGGTGTCCGCCACCGGCGCTATTTCCGCTCGTTACGCTGGACGGCGGGCCGCCTCCCGACGCACCGCCGGCCGGGGAATCCGGTCCGCCGGAGCCGTTTCCGTTTCCGCCGGTTCCGCCCGAGCCACCGCCCCCTCCAAAGATCCGTCCGCCCGCGCTGCTCGCCGCATTGGTTCCGAATGAGTTGCCGAACTGGGTTGCGCCCTGCGTCGCGCCGTCGATCAAGGCCTGTCCCAGAATGTTGCCAAGGCTGTTCTGGTTCTGCGCCTGCGCGAGG
>CAYXFW010000404.1:0-3626 GCA_964464305.1 uncultured Verrucomicrobiota bacterium | reverse complement strand
GAGCACGATCTGGTTGACCTCGCAGCCGAGCCCGATCAGCAGGCTGGCGGCGAAGTTGGGATGGGCGAGATAGCCGGCGAGCGTGCGGCGCAGGATCGCCGGGCCGTCGCCGCCGGTCGACATGCCGCAGCCCTGGCCGTGGACGATCGGCACGAAGCCGTCGACGCCCGGGCCCGGCAGGCCGATTGCGTTGATAAGTCCGCTGGCGGTCTCGACCGTGCGCGGCGTCGGATTGCCGGCCGTCGGCTCCGCCCGGATGCCCTTCACCACGATCGCCCCGAGCGTCGAGAGGTCGACGAGATCCGCATATTCCGGTCCGTAGCCGAAGGTGCCGGACGCGACCATGACGGGATTCCGCAGGGTGAGGCGGCCGAGGCGGACGGTCAGATCGGGCTGCGCAGTCATGCAGGTCTCCTCACGCGGCGCGGCGCATCGAAATCTCGAGCCCGCGGTGGCTGACGTGGAATACGCGGTGGCCGAGCGCCCGCAGACGCCCGACGGCCTCCACGGTCCGCGCCATCGGAATCGTGGCGAAGTTGTGGTGGAATTCGACGAGGATCTGGCGCGCGTCGATTCCCGACGCGCACAGGTCCTCGATCGCGCCATATTCCCCGCCCTCGATGTCCATCTTGAGCAGGTCGATGTGCGCGTGGCCGCGCTCGCGCATCAGCGTCGACAGCCGCCGCACGGGGGCGTCGATGGTTTCGCCGCCGGCGGCCGAGCGCGCGACGGAGGAGAAATGGGCCGACCCCGCCGAGCGTGGCAGGAAGAACTTCTGGACGCCGTCGTGCGCCGCGAGCCCGACCGGATGGAAGCGGAACTGCGGGGGGAGCGACTGCGAGCGGACCCACTCGATGGAAACGGGCGTCGGATCGAAGGCGTCGACCGTGAGTCCGAAGCGCCGGATGAGCCAGAGGTCGAAGGCGATGTGCCGCCCGACGCCGATCGAGTAGACGATGCTGTCCGCGCCGAGACCCTCGGGGCAGAACGCCCAGTTGTCCCGGTCATTGCCGGCCCGCTCGACCGGGCCGCCGATCTCCTCCTTCACGCCACGGAAGGCGAGGAGCCGGCGTCGGAACGCATCCTTGAGGCGCGGGATCATCCGGCCTGGCTCCAGTCCACCGTGCGGCATTCGACGACGGGGCCCTCGCGGCAGAGCCGGATCCAGGACCAGCCGTCCGGCGCCTCCGGGTCGCGGATCTTCTGCACGCAGGTCAGGCATGCGCCGACGCCGCAGCCCATGTTGCGGTCCATCGACAGCCACGCCGTCCATCCGCCCGCCGCCGCGCGCTCGCCGACCGCGCGCAGCATGCCGTTCGGTCCGCACGCGAAAAACTCGGGGCGGCGGTCGCGCCCGCCCGCCGCCAGCCAGGCATCCACCTCCGCGGTCACGAGCCCGCGCGCCCCTCGCGAGCCGTCCTCGGTCGCCACGCGGACTTCCCAGCCGAGGGCTTCGAACTCGGGCACGCACAGGATGTCGCCCGCCCTCGCGCCGCCGAAGAACGCAACCCCGCGCTGCGGGAGCGTCTTCGCCTGGAGGTAGAGCGCCGCCATGCCGTACCCGCCCGCGACCAGCACGGGCAGCGCGCCGGGATCGGCCGCGGGGAAACCGTTGCCGAGCGGACCGAGCACGCTCAGGCGGTCGCCGGGCTGCAGGCCGAGCATCGCGGCCGTGCCGCGGCCGACGGCCTTGTAGAGGATCTGCAGCCGGCCGCCCTCGGCGCGGAACACGCTGAACGGGCGGCGGAGGATCGCATCCGCCGGCGAGGGCAGGCGGATGTGGACGAACTGACCCGGGCGGACCTCCGGCGCGATCCCCGGCGCCTCGAGTTCGAGACACCGGTAATCGCCGCCGTAGGTCGCGTGCGCCGCGACGGTGGTGATTTCGACCTTCATTCGGTTTCCGTTCCGGAATCGCGGGAGTTTGCGCGGTTCGCGTCCGCCCGTCAATTCCCAGCCTTCGACTCTGGAGGCGGTGGCGCGGCGAGGCGCGGTCACGCGGTCAGCACGAGCACGCCGGGCAGGCGCCGGGCGTGCTTCTCGAACGTGAGCATCTCCGCGGCATGAAGCATGCAGTCGGCATGGATCATCCGGTCGACGAAGCCCGGACTTGCCGTCGCGAGGCCCGGCGTCTGCAGCACCGCGGCGGAGGCGCCGCTGGGGGTGACCCCGCTTTCGGAGAGAAACAGGGTCAACAACTCCAGCGCCGCAGCCTTTGTTATTCCATAGTGATACTGCAGCGCAAAGTAGGATTCGGACACGACGAGATCGGACACGTAGACGGACTCGTCCCGCTGAAGCCGCTGCTGCAGCTCGGCGTAGGCCTTGGCCGCCTGGGCCGCCGGCTCGCCGGTCAGCAACCGCAGCACCACCGAGGTGTCCAATCCGACGCTCACGTCCGGCGCCCCCCGTCCGCCTCGCGGCTCCGGCCGCGCGCGATGCTGCGGCGCACATCCTCCAGCGCATGGGAGGACACGGTGCGGCCCCCGCGCGCGCCGCCGAACCATGCCGGCAGGACGCCGTCGGACCCGCGCGCGGGCGCAACCGGGCCGGCCGGCCCCCGGACCCAGCCGCGAAAGAGTTCCAATGCCACGTCGCGAACCGGCCGGCCCTCCATCGCGCTGCGCGCCTTCACCCGCCGGTAGAGATCGTCCGGAATATCGATCGTCGCCTTCATAAGGACAGGATACCTGTATTCCTGTATTCCCGCAACCGTGGATTCACCGCAATTCTCATTATGAAGCGATTGGAGCTTCGGGGTCGGTATCGGGGTCGAAGTGTCCACGGTTTTTTCGATACCGATACCGATAGCGACCACGACGCCGATGGTTCCAGATCTATAATTGGAACTGCTGGTCGATTCATGACGCCTGCGATCGGTCCTCAGCCCGCGGCGGCGCGGTAGGCGGCGAGGGTCAGGCGCGCGGTCCGCTCCCATGAGAACGCGGCGGCGCGGCGGAGTCCGCGTTCGCGCTGCGCGGCGGCGAAGACGGGGTCGGTCAGCAGTCGCACGACGGCGCGGGCGATGTCGTGTTCGTCGTGGGGCGGCACGAGGACGGCCGCGTCGCCCGCGACTTCCGGGAGCGAACTGCCGTTGCCGCAGACGACCGGCGTGCCGCAGGCCATCGCCTCGATCACCGGCAGACCGAAGCCCTCGTAGCGGGACGGCAGGACGAAAACCGCCGCCTCCCGGTAGGCCCGTACCAGCCCCGGACCGTCCACGTAGCCGCGCCACTCGACGGCACCGCCCAACTTCGCGTCGCGCGCCGCCGCCTCGGCTTCCGGGTAGCGCGGATCGGGCGGGCCGACGACCACCAGCTTCGCCGCGGGCACCTCGCGCACGACCCGGGCGAAGGCGCGGACCAGCGTGGAGAGATTCTTGTAGGGATCGCGCCGGCCGACGAACAGTACCACGGGCCCCGCAGGCTTCGCCCCGGGGTCGGGCCGGTACTCCGGGTTGGCCGCCTCGGGTGTCACCACGACGTCCGCATGTCGCCCGGCCGGGACGCGCAGTTCCCGGATGACGTCCTCCGCCGTGCTCAGGCTCGGCACGAGGATCCGCGTCGCGCGCCGCGCGGCCTCGCGGATCACGAACCGGAAGACCGGCAGAAACCTCGTCTTGAGCG
>CAYXFW010000403.1:0-3630 GCA_964464305.1 uncultured Verrucomicrobiota bacterium | reverse complement strand
CGTCCTTCGCGCTCTTCGCGTTAAGAGCCCGGCCGGCCCTCGCCGCGGCTCACGCCTCCGACAGGCCCGCGGCGCGGATCGCGTTCTTCAGGTGCGCGAGCGCGTCCTTGTAATCCTTCGGGCCGACGTACTCGAGGACCAGCGGGACCGTCGGTGTGCGTTCGGCGGCCAGCGTGACGAAGCGCTTGTAGTCGATGTCGCCCTGGCCGGCGGCGACGCCCTTCTCAACGTGCAGCTTGCGGTCCTTTGCGTGCAGGCAGTCGATGTACGGGCCGAGTTGCGCGAACATCTCGTCGAGATCGTTGACCTCGATCAGGTTCGCCGGATCGAGCAGCACGCGCACGCGCGGCGAGTTGACGGCCTCGACGAACGTCCGCACGCGCTTGGCGCTGGCGAGGAAACCGCGGTAGAAGGGCTCGAGCAGCACCTTCGCGTCGTGCTTTTCCGCGAGCGCGGCGAGCTGCCGGGCCACGTCCACCATCTGCGGCCACACGGCGTCCTGGAACTCGATCTCGATGCGCGGCGCCGGGGCCTTCTCGTCGTGGAAGTGGCCGGCCTCGGTGATGAACGTGCGCACGCCCATGTGGCCGCCGACCGTCATCATCGCGTCGAAATAGGCGAGATTCGCGACCCGTTCGGATGCATCCGGGTGGATGAGGTTCGTGTAGACGCCGAGGCTGTGGATCTCGATGCCCGCGTCGCGGTAGGCGGCGGCGATTTCGCGACAGCGCTCGGGCGTCAGACTGGAAACGTCGGACCGGCCGTTGTATTTCCAGAACTTGCTGTCCTTCTGGTTCAGAAAGAGCTGCACGACCCGGATCCCGGTCGCCGCAAGCTCCTTCGCGAGGTCGGCGTTTGTGAAATCGCCGAACCCGAGCGTGGCGACGCCGATCTTGAGGCCGGACTTGCGATCGGCAGCGGTCGAGCCGGTTGCGGCGCCGAGGCCGCACAGCGTGGCCACAGCCGCCGCGCTCTTCAGGAGATCCCTTCGCGTCGAGTTCATCGTCCCCTCATTGCTTTCTGCGATTCTGCCTTCCAACATCGTTTCGTACATGACACATGGCCGCGACCATCCCGCTTCGCCAAGGCTTCGCAGGACAGGCCGGTCATCTACAGCGATCCCCTGCCGCGGCTTCTGTAGCCGGGGGCGCCGACCCCGGCCATCTCGCGCTGGGATTCCCCGATCGGCGGGGCGGGCCGCCCCGCCCTACCCTGCACCCCATGGAATCCGCGGGGCCGGACCGCCGGGCCGGCCGAACGAGCGATTCCCGCAGCCTGCCGAACATCGGATGTATCCTCCTCCAACGTCCTCCCAGCGGGTTACAGCCCCCACCCCGCGCGATACTCGCGGTGCAGGAGCTTGTTGGCATCCGCGTCGTTGGTGACCTTCATGGCCGGACCGTCCCAGAACAGCTTCTTGCCGGCGCGGAGCGCGACGTTGCCGAGCATGCAGGTCTCGGTGAGGATGCCGGCATGGTCGGGGAAGTTGGCACCCGGCTGCGGGCCGCCGCGGCAGGCATCGACGAACTCCTTGTAGTGGCCCGGCGAGCGCGGCAGCGTCTTCGGCGGACGTCCGTACGCCTTCATCTTCGACTCGGGAATGATGCGGTGGCCATGGAGAATGCCCGTGTCGCCGATGTAGATGGTTTCGTACCCGCGCCGGGCGGGCTCCATCCCCTCCGGAAGCGGCGGAAGGAGCCCGCCGTCGTACCAGTGCAGCTTTACCGGCGGCCGGTCGCCGCGGGCCGGGAATTCGAAGCGCGCGATGACCCCCAGCGGATAGACTTCCGGGAACATCTTGGTCGAGCACGCCTCGATGCTGAGCGGATGTTTCAGGTCCAGCGCCTTGAAGACGGTCGAAAGCTTGTGGCAGCCGAGGTCGCCGAGTTGGCCGGTGCCGAACTCCCACCAGTTCCGCCAGGTCCACGGATGGTATTCCGGGTGATACGGCCGGTCCGAGGCCGGGCCGAGCCAGAGGTTCCAATCGAATCCGTCCGGCACCGGAGGCGTGTCGGACGGCCGGTCCTGCAGCGCCGGGAAGCGCCAGAACCGAGCCCCGATCGCCACCTGGACTTCGCGGACGTGACCGATGGCGCCGTCGAGGATCATCTCGCGGACGACGCGGTCCTCTTCCGTGGCCTGGCCCTGGTTCCCCAGTTGCGTCGCCACGCCCGCCTTCCGGGCCTCCTCGGCGACGGCGCGCGCCTCGGCGACCGACCACGTCAGCGGCTTCTCGCAGTAGACGTGTTTCCGCTTCTTCAGCGCCGCCATCGTGATGACGGCGTGGGCATGATCCGGCGTCGCGACGACGACCGCGTCGACGTCCTCCTTCGCGAGGAGTTCCCGGTAGTCGGTGTAGGTCTTGCACGTGCGGGCGGCTCCCGCCCCGTTCTTCCCGGCGTAGTGTTCGTCCACGAGACGCCGGGCCGGCTCGCGGCCTGCGGGACGTCCCTCGCCGCCCTTGGCCCAGTCCCACGAGATGTAGCCGCCGCCCTCGCGGTTGACGTCGCAGACGGCGACGACCTGCACCTCGTCGAAGGCGAGAAGGTTCATCAGGTCGATCGTGCCCTGTCCGCCGCAGCCGATGACGGCCAGCGTGGTCTTCGAGTTCGGCGCCACCCGCCCGGGGCCGCCGAGCACGCGGCGCGGAAGGATCAATGGGGCCGCGACCGCGGCCGCGGCGCGACCGAGGAAGGCGCGGCGGGGAATGGATGAAACCGGGGATGCTTCGCGTCCGGACCTGTCCGACGGTGCTGCACGGATCGTCATGGTCGTTCCTCCGCTGAGACGTTCGTCGTCGTGTGGAGTGTATGCTGATACGGGCGCCAAGAAAAGTCTTGGTCAAAAGCGGCGAACCTTTGTATTTTCCGGCCATGACATCGCGGTTGCGAGCCCTTCGTTTCCAGCAGGAGTTCCTCGCCCGGACCGGCGGGGGGCTCCAGATCGCCACGCTCTTCGAGTCCTTGCCGACGGTGGCGTTCTTCGCGAAGAATGAAGCCAGCCGCTTCGTGCGCGCAAACGGGCCGCTGGTGCGCATCCTCGGGTGCCGTCATGAGTGGGAGGTCTTGGGAAAGACCGACCTCGATTTCCGGGCGCCCGAGGTGGCGGCGGTCTATCTGGAGGAGGACCGCCGGGTGATGCGGTCCGGCCACTCCCTGGCGCCGCACCTCCAGATGGTTCCGGAGGTCGGCGGGGCGATCCGGTGGCAGTTGGTGACCAAGGTGCCGTTACGGGACCGGCGCGGACGGGTGTGCGGCGTGGCGGGGGCGATGTACGAGCCGGGCGGGGCGTGGGGGCTGCTACCGTCGTTCCACCGGATCGAGCCGGCGCTGCGGCACATCCACGGGCGGTTCGCGGAGCCGCTGACCAGCCGCGATCTGGCCGCCCTCGTCCATCTTTCCGAGCGGCAGTTCGTGCGCCGGTTCCGGGAGATGCTCGGCGTGCCGCCGATGCGCTACGTCGTGCGCCAGCGGCTCCACGCGGCCTGTCGCGACCTGGTCGCCACGGACCATCCCGCCGGGACGATCGCCCTCGATTGCGGCTTCTACGACCAGAGCGCCTTCACCCACGCCTTCCGCACACGGTTCGGCCTGACCCCCGCCGTTTACCGCCGCCGGCACCTCGGGCATG
>CAYXFW010000402.1:3165-3632 GCA_964464305.1 uncultured Verrucomicrobiota bacterium | reverse complement strand
GAGAAGCGGCTCGATCCCATCGGGGAACGAAGACCCGCCTCGCCGCGTCCGGCACAAGTCCGGTCAGGCGAGGGGAGGTCGGAAGATCTCGGCGGGGAAGAAGACGCCCGTGGTCGGCGGAGGAGCGGCGGAGAGCATGGACGCAAGCGTCTTCGGGACCATCTCGATGCTGGCGGACGGCATGTCGAACGCGTGGCATGCGCAGACGCATACACATGCATCGTGCCCAGGGTTGTCGGCGCAGTCGTCGTGTCCCGCCTCGAAAATGCCCAAGCCCCCCAGCGTGAGAACAGCCATGATCGAAACGATCATGATGGCGACCCACCTCTGGAGTTGTCTGCGTTCCATGTCAGCGGCAAAGTACAGTATCCGCCGCCAAATGCAACCCATGACACCATGCATCCGATCCTCGCCTTACCGGAGCGATCCAGGAAGCAAACTCGAGACCCACGGGAGGATGGCTCTGG
>CAYXFW010000402.1:0-3155 GCA_964464305.1 uncultured Verrucomicrobiota bacterium | reverse complement strand
GGCCGCGCTCCGTCGCGGCCGTGCGGAAGCCTCTCGAAGCAACCTGAGTGGGCAGCCAAACGTCGTTAGGCGAGCTCCGGGAGGCGGCTCCGCCCTTGATGTTGTGCGGGAGAGCTGGTTGAATCGGGAGCGATGACCGGCGACGATAAGCGCCAGGGCGCCACGGGAGGAGCCATTCCATCCGCGGGATCTGGTGGCGCTGCCGAGAGCGAACCCCCTTCTCCTGCGCCGCCGGCTTGGGCGGAAGCGGACGACGCCGCGCTTCTCCGCCTGCGGGTGTGCGACCTCGGGGTGCGCATCGAGGGATCGACGGTGGAACGGCGCGTGGGGCGGCTCTACGCGGAACTCGTGGGCCGCGGTCTCGGGTTCCTGCCGGCCTGCTACCTCGCAACGGAGTGGCTGTGCCCCGACCTCGTTCCGCTCATCGGCATCCCGTTCTCTCTTGCGCATCCCCGCCTTGTGCGGTTGGAAAAGACCATGATGCTCGAGGTCGAGGGCGAGTCCGAGGCCGAGTGCATGCAGCTCCTGCGACACGAGTGCGGCCACGCGATGAACTACGCGTACCGGCTCTACCGCCGCACCCGCTGGCGCGAGCTCTTCGGCCGCATGAGCGCCGACTACGATCCGCACGAGTACTACATGCGCCCGTACAGCCGCCAGTATGTCGTGCATCTCCGCGACAACTACGCGCAGGCGCATCCGGACGAGGACTTCGCCGAGACGTTCGCCGTCTGGCTGACGCCCGGCCTCGACTGGCGCGACCGCTACCGTGACTGGGGCGCCCTGGCGAAGCTCGAGTACGTGGACCACCTGATGCGCGACCTCGCCGGCCGGCCGCCTCTCGTCCCCACCGGCCCCCGGTACTTCGCAGCCACAGGAACGCGCGCCACGCTGGCCACCTATTTCGAGCGGAAGCAAAAGGAGTTTTCGAAGGGCTACCTCGGGTTCTACGACCCGGCGCTTCGCCGGCTGTTCGCCGACATACCGGCGGAGGGCCGCAGCCGGGCGGATCGCTTTCTGGCGGCGCACCGGCGCGTGCTGGTGGACACCGTCGCCGACTGGGCCCGCGTGCCGAAGTACGCGGCGGACCGGCTGGTGCGCCGGCTCGCCCATCGCGCCGGGGAACTCGGCCTCCACCTGCGCACGACGGATGCCGCGGCCATGCTCCCGGTCGGGGTCTGCCTGGCCTCCCTGGTCGTCGAGGCGCGCGAGCACTACCTGCGCGGCCTCCGGACGCGGGAGATCAAGCCGTGAAGCTGGTCGTGCTGATCGATATCGAGGCCGTGATGGAGGAGGACCCCGCGTTCGAAGGCCGGACCGATGCCGTGCGGCAGACCATGGAATTCCAGGTGATCCAGGCCCTGCGCGGCCTGGGCCATGCCGTCGAGGTGCTGTCCCTTCAGGCGGATGTCATCCAGACCATGACCGCGCTGCGGGAGAAGGCGCCGGACGTCGTCTTCAACCTGACCGAGCACTTCGGCGGCGACCGCCGCAAGGAAGCCTGCGTGGCCGCGATGCTGGACCTTCTCGGGCTCGTCTCCACGGGCGCCTCGACCGCCGGGCTGATGCTGTGCCGCGACAAGGCCGTCTGCAAGCGCGTCCTGGGCTACCACCGCATCCGCCAGCCGTCCTTCCACGAGGTCCCGATCGGCCGCTCCCGGCCGGCGGGCCGGCTGACGTTTCCCATGATCGTGAAACCGCTTTTCGAGGACGGGTCGGACGGCATCTCGCTCGCCTCCGTGGTCCGGACGCCGGCGGAACTCGAGGAGCGGATCGCCCTCATGCATGGCAAGATGAAACAGCCGGCCATCTGCGAGGAATTCATCGAGGGCCGCGAGATCTATGTCGCGCTGCTGGGCAACGAACGGCTGCAGGCCCTGCCGCCGCGCGAACTGATCTTCGGCCCCCGCGAGGCGGGCGGCCCGACCATCGCCACCGCCCGCGTGAAGTTCGACGAGGTCTACCGGAAAAAGTGGGGCATCGAGTACCGCCACGCCGAGATCGATCCGGTCCTGGAGAAGCGGATCGCCCGCATCGGCAAACGGGTCTTCCGCCTCCTGGACATGCGCGACTACGGGCGGGTCGACTTGCGGATCACGCCCGACAACGACGTGGTCTTCCTCGAGGCCAACCCGAACCCGGCGCTCGGTATCGAGGACGACGTGGCCGAATCGGCCCGCCGCGCCGGCCTCGCCTACCCGCAACTGATCGAGCGCATCGTCCAGCTCGCCGCCCGGCGGCGCGGGTGAAGGCGCATGGGCGTGGCGGTTTCATTCCGGCCATGGCGCCAAGACGGAATCCGGACACGAAAGGAAGCGGAAGGATGGATGGGGTTGACGAATGAACAGGATGAAAATGGATGAGCCGACCTCCGCCCTCCGCCCGCTGTCCGCCTACCGCCACGTCGTGTGGGACTGGAACGGGACGCTGTTCGACGATGCGTGGCTCTGCGTCGATGTGATGGACGGGATTCTGCGGGCGCACGGCCTGCCGGGGCTGACGCCGGAGCGTTACGCCGACCTTTTCGATTTCCCGGTCCGCGACTACTACGTCCGCCTCGGCTTCGACTTCGCCCGCGATCCCTTCGAAATCGTCGGCGCGGAGTTCATCGCGGCCTACGAACGGCGCCGCCTCGAGTGCGGCCTGCAGGCGGGCGCCCGCGAGATTCTCGACGCGCTCCGGGCCGCCGGGATCGGACAGTCGGTGCTCTCGGCCTACCGCCACGACACGCTGGACGAACTCCTGCGCCACTTCGATGTACGCGACCGGTTCGCGCACGTGGTCGGGGGCGACGACATCTATGCGTACGGCAAGCGCGAGCAGGGCGTCGCCTGGCTGCTTCGCAGTGGGCTCGATGCGCGCGAGGTCCTTCTCGTCGGCGACACCGTCCACGACGCCGAGGTCGCCGCCGCGATGGGCGCCGATTGCCGACTCATTCCCTGCGGCCACCAGTCGCGCGCCAAACTCGCCTCCGCCGGCATCCCCCTCGTCGATTCCCTTCGCGTCCTCACCCCCGGCCGGTGAGTCTCCGCAATATGGTGCTGGAAGATCGAGCCCGGTCTTGGCACGCTGGGCAGAGCCTAAGGAGTCGGCCATGAACCATCGACGGATGCTTGCACTGTTCCCCGTGGTCCTGTGCGCGGCGCTGACCGCGA
>CAYXFW010000401.1:1268-3634 GCA_964464305.1 uncultured Verrucomicrobiota bacterium | reverse complement strand
GGCCGCGCTCCGTCGCGGCCGTGGATGGGGCACGGTGGAACGTGCCCCTCCAGGGTGGAGACATGAACGTTACCTGGCTCGGTCAGTCCGGATACCTGCTGGGGGGCGGCGGTCAGCGCCTGGCGCTGGATCCGTACCTGAGCGACATCGTCGAACGCGAGCAGGGGCTGCGCCGGTTGGTCCCGCCGCCGTGCAGCATCTCCAGTCTCGCGCCGGATGCGCTGCTGATCACGCACGATCATCTCGACCACTACGATCCCGAAACCGTTGCCGCCATCCTTTCCGCATTTCCCGCCTGCCGTCTCGCCGGCCCGGCCAGCGTTATGGCGCACGGGGCGAGGGACGGAATTGCGGCTGCACGGCTCGTGCCGCTGGACGCGGGAGCGGCGGTGCGCCTGGGCGGTCTCGAAATCACCGCAACCCCGGCGCGCCACAGCGATGCTTCGGCGGTCGGGTTGCTGATCCGGGCGGAGGACGCGCGGCTCTGGTTCAGCGGCGACACGCTGTACACGCCGGAGATGTCGGAGCGCATTCTGCAGCTCGCGGGTCGCGCGCCCGACGCCGCCTTTGTGTGCATGAACGGACGGCTCGGCAACATGGGCATCGACGACGCGGTGCGGCTTCTTGCCGAGATCCGGCCCGCCGTCGCCGTGCCGTCGCACTACGGCATGTTCGCCGAGAATACGGGGGATCCCGCGGCGTTCGTCGCGGCGTGTGCCCGAGCCGGGCTGCGGACTCTCGTCATGGACCCCGGCCGGCCGCACGCGTTCCCGGAGGAACGAGGATGATGCCCCCGACGGGAGTCCGGATGTCACGGAGATCCGGCGCACGGCCGGGCGAGCCGCCCGGCCCCACCATCGATTCCGTGAGGACGTTGGGTAGGGCGGCGCCGCTGGCCCCGCCGAATCGACGGATCCCGGAGCCAGGGCCAGTCGGGTTGCTGCCACATCAAGAGGACCACGCATGAAAATCACCGCCATCCAAACTCTGATCTGCCACGTGTACCGGACGAACTGGGTGTTCGTGAAGGTGCTGACCGACGAAGGCCTGCACGGCGTCGGCGAGGCCACGCTCGAGCACCGCGAACTGACCGTCGAGGCGGCGGTGAAGGAACTCGAGCGGAGCCTCGTCGGACAGGACCCCCACGCGATCGAGGCGCTCTGGCACCGCGCCTACCGCGACGCCTACTGGCGCGGCGGCCCCGTGCTGATGAGCGCGCTCTCGGGTGTCGAGATGGCCCTCTGGGACATCAAGGGCAAGGCGCTCGGCGTGCCCGTGTGGCAGCTCCTCGGCGGCAAGGTGCGCGACGCGATCCCGTGTTACGCCAACGGCTGGTTCGCGCCGTCGAAGACGCCGGACGAGTTTGCCGCGAAGGCGCGCATCGCGGTGAAGGCCGGCTTCCGGGGCCTGAAGTGGGATCCGTTCGGCTCCGCCTACCTCGAGATCGGCAAGCAGGGCCTTCGCGACGCGTTGCGGTGCGTCGAGGCGGTCGTGGAGGCCGTCGGACCGGAGGTGGACATCCTGATCGAGGGCCACGGCCGCTTCAACGTGGCGACGGCGGTCCGCATCGCGCACGCGCTGGAGGACTACGACATCCACTGGTTCGAGGAGCCGGTTCCGCCGGACAACCTGGAGGCGCTGGCGGAGGTCAAGCGGCGTTCGCGCGTGCCGATCGCCGCCGGCGAACGCGTCTACAGCCGCTGGGATTTCCAGCGGTTCTTCGAGCTTCGCTGCGCGGATTATGTCCAGCCGGACGTCAGCCACGTCGGCGGCATCATGGAGATGAAGAAGATCGCCGCGCAGGCCGAGGCCCATCACATCGCGATCTGCCCGCACAACCCCAGCGGCTGCGTGGCCAACGCGGCCGGCCTGCAGCTCGCCGGGTGCGTGCCGAACTTCTCCGTGCTCGAGACGATGAGCACGGACGTCCCGTACCGGCGCGAGATCAGCACCGAGCACGTGGTCTTCGAGGATGGCCTGATGCGCATCCCCGATGCGCCCGGCCTCGGCATCGACCTGAACGAGGCGGCCATCGCGGAGCATCCGTACCAGCCGCGGGACCTCCGTCACTACGTCGGCCGGCTCACCGACATCCGTCCGCCGGACGCCGTGGGCTACTTCCATCGCAACGGATCGACGGGGGAGTCATGAAGGCAGTCCTTTCAGGGTCCCGGGAACGGCCGGCCCGGCGGTCCGGCCCCACCATCGGCGTCATGAGGACGGCGGGTAGGGCCGGGCGGCCCGCCCGACCGGAGGGCGCGCCCCTCCAACGTCCAACCCTTGGAAGGACGGGTGCGGCAGGCTTCCTAGGCTGGGAAACGAGGGCAGGACGATGAAAACGATGCTGGCGGCGGTGCTGGGGATGG
>CAYXFW010000401.1:0-1258 GCA_964464305.1 uncultured Verrucomicrobiota bacterium | reverse complement strand
ATGGCGGGCATGGTGTCCGCGCAGGTGATCGACAACACGGACACCCGCGTGCAGACGACGCTCGATCCGGGCCTCAAGCGGATCGGGACGCTGAAACCGAAGGGCGTGCATGAGATCGGGTCGTCGCGCTGGACGCTGGGCTGCGAGACGATGGACCGCGAGTACACAAACTACGACGCGTTCAAGGAGTACCTGCCGCCGCTCGGCATCAGGCGGATCCGCTTGCAGGGCGGCTGGGCGCGCACGGAGAAGGATCCGGGCATCTACGACTTCGCATGGCTCGACCACATCATCGACGACGCGCGTTCGCGCGGTCTGGAGATCTGGCTGGAGACGAGCTACGGCAATCCGGCCTACCCGGGCGGTGGCGGCCGGACGCTCTCCGGCGGCTTCCCGACCTCGGAGGCGGGCCTCGCAGCGTGGGACAAGTGGGTCGAGCTAATGGCGACGCGCTACAAGGGGAAGGTGCGCGACTGGAGCATGTGGAACGAGCCGGACGGGCACAAAGAGCACACGCCCGAGCGCGTGACGGAGTTCAACATCCGCACGGCCGAGATCGTCAAGCGCGTGATTCCGGACGCCCGCATTGCCGGGCTGGTCCTGTGCGGGCCGAGAACCAGCTACATCGAGCATTTCGTCAAGACCTTGGCCGAGCGCAACAGAACGGAGCTTTTTCACTGGGTTGTCTACCACGCATACGCGCGCAATCCTGATGACCCCAGCGCGGAAGTGCTGCGGGCCAAAGAGATTGTGGCCAAGCATGCCCCGGCTCTGAAACTGTGGCAGGGAGAGAGCGGCACGCAGTCGGAATGGTGCGGCGCGGGGGCGCTGAGCAAGTACCCGTGGACGGAGTTGACGCAGGCCAAGTGGAACACGCGACGCATGCTGGGCGACATCGGCCACGGCTCCGATTCGTCCGTCTTTTCGGCGGCGGATCTCGACTACCGCACGACCTCGTTCCACAACGGGCTCGTCCGCTACGGGTTGATCAAGACCGCCGGCGCGGCGGAGGGCTACCGGGTGCTCAAGGTCAAGACGGCCTACTACGCGGTGCAGAATGTCGTGTCGGTCTTCAACGATTCGCTCGAATGGACCCCGGACTTCGTGTGCGAGGTCCAGTGTGCGAAGCCGTTGGCGGTCTTCGGGCACAGGGACATCGCGAGCGGCCGGCCGGTCTGCGTGTTCTGGGACAAGTCGGGCGCGCCCTCGAACTCCAACACGACGGTTGCCGCCACGCTGACGATCCCGAAGTCCGTCT
>CAYXFW010000400.1:0-3639 GCA_964464305.1 uncultured Verrucomicrobiota bacterium | reverse complement strand
CCGGCCAGCGCGCTGGCGCCGGCGGCGCGCGCCTCGAACCCGCCGTTGACCAGCCGCACGGATTCGTCCGGAACATGGCGTGCCTCGCCGCCCTTCACGAGAAAGACGGCGTCCTCGACCGGCAGTCCCTCGGCGAGATTGCGGTCATGGACGAGCGCGAAGCTTGCGTAGCCGACGGAGAAGATCGCGGGGATGAATTCGATCCGGTTGCTCTCGCACACGCGGAGCACGGTCTCGAGGCGCCGGAAATCGTCCGGGGTCTTCTTGCAGAGGGTGTCGAGCCCGGCCTCCATCACCGCGCCGTTGCAGCCGTGCTTCGCGGCGGTCTCGATGATCCGCGACACCTCGCCGACCTCGGCGTCCGTCCGCAGCCGCCATCCGAAAACCCAGACGAACCGGTCCTCGTACGCCGCCGCCCCCGCCGCCGCACCCCACCCCAGGGTCAGTCCCGCCAACCACGCGATGCGTCTGTTCATGGGGGCATGGTAGCGCAGGCCGCCCGCGCCGTCCCTCCCAATCCGCCGGATCAGGGCTCTTCGCCGGAGGGCTTGTCCACGGAATCGTCGTCCATGTCGTCTTCGGGCTCGGGCTCCGCAAGGCCCTCGGCCTCGCCCGGGGTCAGGCGGTTGCGTTCGCGTTCGGCGCGCGCCTTCTCGGCGGCCGCCTGGCGGAGGAGCGGCGCGAGGTCGACCTTGCGAGCCTCAAGCTTCGCGCGGAGGCCGGCGAGATCGGGGTCGATCACGAAGGCGCGGGTCCAGTGGCGGACGGCCTCCGCCTCGCGACCGAGTTTGAGCAGGGTGTCGCCCACGTGGTCGAAGACCGTCGCGTCCGCCTCCGGCATCGCGGCGAGCGACCGCTGCAGGTGACGGAGGGCGTCCTCGTAGCGGCCCTGCCGGAAGCAGATCCAGCCGAGGGTGTCGAGATACGCGGCGTTGTCGGGCTCGCGCTTGAGCGCCTCCTGGACGTACTCCATGGCCCGGGGCAGGTTCTCGCCCCGCTCGGCCCACATGTAGGCGACGTAGTTCCAGGCCTCGGCGAACCCGGGGTCGAGCTTCAGGCACCGCTCGAATGCAGCCTCGGCCTCGGCGCGCCGGCCGCACCGCTCGAGCGCGCTGCCGAGGGAGAAGTGGTACTGCGGCGTGAGCATGGACGCGCCGTCGAGCGACTTCGCGGCCACCCGCCCGGCCATCTCGAACGCCGCGACGGCGTTGGTGTAGCTCTCCGCCGTCAGATGGTAGAGCCCGGCGTACATGTGCGTTGCGGGATCGTCGGAGCGCACCCGGGACAGCTCGGCCAGGGTGGCCTCCGAGGGACCGTGATCCTTCAGCCGGCGGCCGAAGTCGAAGGCCAGGCGGACGTAGATTTCGAGGGCGAGATATTCGGGATCGACGGCCTCCGCAAGGCGTCGGGCGGCCAAGGCGGACCGGCCCTCCCATTGCAGCGCCACGGCCTGCTCGATCTTGACCTGCATCACGGCGTTGGCCTCGTCGGCCGGAAGGAGGGCCTCGATCTTCTCGTAGGTTTCACGGGCCTTCGAGAATTCGCGCCGCAGCATGTGGACGGTCGCGCGCGCGCGCAGCAGCCGCAGATCCTCCGGCATGCGGGCCAGCCCCTTTTCCAGCCAGACCGCCGCCGAGGCCGGGTCCGCATCGTAGGCAAGGATCGCGAGCCGGACGTAGGGCGCGGACTCCGGCGGCTGCTGGACGACGGTGGCCTCGAAGGCGGCGCGGGCTGCGGCCGCGTTCCCCGCGGCGTCCAGCACCTCGCCCAGATAATAACGCGCAAGACGGCCCTGCGAGCCCCGGGCGGCCAGCGCTTCCAGCCGTCGGATGGCAGCATTCGTATCCCCGCCGTCCAGGAACCGGAGGGCGAGCGCCCGCCGCGTGCCGGCGTCCTCCTGGGGAATCCGGGCGAACACGTCGAAGGCCTCGTCGATGCGGCCGATCCGGGCCCGCAACGCGCCGAGCTCGGCCAGGATGGCGGCCTGGCCCGGCACCTCGCGGTCGACCGATTCCAGCAGGTCCGCCGCCCGTTCGCGATCGCGGCGGACCGCCTGCGGATCCTTGGCCGTATCGGCCCTCCGGACCAGCAACAGCGCGAGAACCCGTCTCAGCCCGGCCCGGCGGTCGGCGCGGCCGATGGCCGTCTCGAGCGACTGGATGGCCTCGTCCTGCCGGCCCTGCCCGAGGAGGATGCGCACGATGCGCGCGTGGATCCGGTCGTTCGCTCCGTCCAGCTCCGCCGCCTCGCGGAAGGCGGCGAGCGCCGCCGCTTCCTCGCCGGCGGCCATCCGGATCTCGCCGAGCGTCACGCGAGCGGCCGCGTCGCGCGCGGTCGCCGCCGCCATGGTGTCGAGCAGGGCGGCGCCCTCCCGCTTGCGGATCTCGCCCACGGCGGGTTCGCGCGTCCGCAGGTAGAGACTGCCGATCGCGCGCTGGAGCGCATGGGATGGCGGGGCGGTCGCGAGGCTGCGCCGCGCGACGCCGATTGCGTTCGCGTCCTGACCCGCATCGATCAGGAGGGCGCAGAGTTCCGCCGCGAGGTCGCCGTCGCCCGGCGCCAGGTTCAGCGCGCGACGCAGAAGGTCCGTCGCCCCGGCCGCATCCCGCGCGGCCAGCCGGACATGCGCCATGGCGCGAAGGGGTTCGGCGCTCCCCGGGTGCCGCGCCGCAATGCGGCCGAGGATCTCCATGGCTCCGTCGAAATCGTTCCGCGCGGCCCGCAGGCCGGCGATGCGGATGTAGAGGGGCTCATGGTCCGGATCGGCCTCGAGGGCGCGAAGGTACTCGCCCTGCGCCGCGTCGATCCGGCCCTGCAATTCGTGGGAAAGCCCGGCGGAAAACCGGGCGAGCGCCTCGGGCGCGGGAGAGGACGGGTCCGCCGGGCGCGAACCCGGTCCGCGGGGCGGCACGGACACACACCCGCACGCTGCTGCCAGGAGGACGAGAGCCGCCCGGCGCAGGAACAGACCGCTCCCATCGCGGTCCCGGGTCTTGAGTCCCGCCCGCATCGTCGAATTGGAGGTGATCGTGACCGGCACGGTACAGCGCGCCGGGCCCAACGCTATTTCTTCTTGTGGCGCTGCGACCGGAGACGTTTCCGCCTCTTGTGCTTGGCCATCTTGGCCCGGCGCTTTTTCTTGATGCTGCCCATGGTGTCCCTCTGTGCTTCGGCCCCGCGAGTCCGCGGAGGCCTACGGCACGATCTTGTTCAACCCGAGTTCGATGATACCTTCCGCTCCCGCCGCTTTCAATGAAGGGACGATCTCGCGGACGGTCCGCTCGTCGACGACCGTCTCCACCGAAATCCATCCGGCATCGCTCAACTGCCCGACCGTCGGCGAGTGCAGGGCCGGCAACTGCGCAAGCACCGCCTTCAGATTCCCCTGCTGGACATTAAGCTTCAGCAGGACCTTGCCCTCGGCGCGGAGGACGCCCTGCAGGAGCAGCGCGATCTGCTCGATCTTGCGGCGCTTCCACGCATCCGCCCAGGCCGCCTTGTTCGCGATCAGCCGGGTGGTCGACTCCAGAACCGTATCGACGATGCGCAGGTTGTTCGCGCGCAGCGAGGAGCCGGTCTCGGTGATCTCGACGATCGCGTCGACGAGCTCCGGCGCCTTGACCTCCGTCGCGCCCCACG
>CAYXFW010000399.1:0-3655 GCA_964464305.1 uncultured Verrucomicrobiota bacterium | reverse complement strand
CTCGGTCAGGGAGAAAGAACATCCCGGCGCCGCCGAGGAAGATCACGAGCGGATGAACGGACCGCATGGAGTTCCACAGCTTGTTCCACCCGCGAGCGAGATCCCGGCCGAGTTCGACAGGTTGCGCCTCCATCGCGGCGAAGCCGGTGGGATCCGCGTGGCGGAGGGTGGCGAGCACGAGGGGCAGCAGGAGAAGCGCGATGCCGACGCCGGCGGCCAGAATCCAGGCCAGCCGCCGGCCGCGCAGGCGCGACTGAGAGATGGCCAGCGCGGGGACCACGGTGATTCCCATGATGAAGGAGGCGGGCCAGCTCAGGTAGATTGCAGAGGCGACCACCAGCGAGAGAACGACCGCCGGGCGGGTGTCGTTGCGCCACAGGACTGCGTACAGCGCGGCCGCCACGACGACGAGAAAGGGCATGCAGAACGCCGCACCCATCGTGCCGAAATGGATGGCCCACAGGAACTGAAAATGGCTCGCACCGAGCCCGAGGAGCGCGGCGGCGATCGGGCCGCTCCGCCGCGTGCCGCACAGCCATGCCGCCCACGCACAGATCGCCGGCACGAGGACGAGGTGGATCGCCCCGAGGGATGCGGTGTACCCCTCGACGCCCAAGCCGGAGCGCCACAAGGGCCCGAGCAGCCAGGCAACCGGCGGGAGACCCGAGGCGATGGAGTAGGGGCTCACGCGTCCTGCGTTCCATGAAGGGTCGTAGTAGGCGAGTGACGGCAGCGCCTGGGACAGCCCCCAGAGCCGGTGCATGAACGCCGGGTGGTCGAACTGGTAGACCGGAAGCCCCCCGGTGTGCTTTAGCAGTTGATAGAACGCTCCCCCCGCAGTGGCCAGCAGCGCCCCGGCCAGCACCCAGGGGAATGCCCGGGGAACGAACCGGAACAGCAGTACGAAGATTGTTGCCAGTGCGGCAAGCCGGACGAGGCCGGACCGGGGGCTGAGGCTGAACGGCGTCGAGCCGCCCAGAAAGCACCAGATATCCTTCGTGGCCGCCGTCATGAGGAACAGGACCATGAATCCGGCGAACCAGGCGACCGGCAGGGCCGGGCGCACCCACTGTCGCCTCAGCGTGGCAGGAGGATCGAGCCTCCACGCGAGCAGGAAGACCAGGAAGAGGGGAGCCGTCGCGATCCCCGCCTTCCACACCGGCCCCCAGTTGCCTGCAACCAGGAGCCAGACCAGCAGAAATCCGACGAGCAGCATGAGCGCCGTTCGGGCGCTGCGCCAAACGGACCGGACCGGATGGGGAACGACAGGCGGGCGGGGGCTTGAATCAACGTCCATTCGGTTCGCCATGGGGACGTCAGCGCGTCAACTCGATCGCATAGCGGTCGGTCTCTGCTCCCAGAGTCCCCGGCGGCGGACGCTCCGTGAAGTCCTCGATCAGGATGTGGTTCTTCGTCGCCGGTCCCTCGATCGTGGTCCATGTTTCCCCGTCGAACCCGTCCGTAAGGACCATGTTTCCCTCGACGTCAATGCGGCCCGTGAGCAGCACGGCCGTCCCTGAAGTCCGGGATGTGTGGATCGTGATGTTGGTACCCTCGTGGTCGATGTGGGCGGTCAACAAGCGGTCGACGCTTCCGTCGGTGATGTAGAAATCCCCACTCCAGTCCCCGTTCAGGTTGGGTCCGATGACCGAGGCGCCACCGCCGCCACCGCCGCCGCATCCGGAAAGGAGACCCAGAAATGAAATGCCAGATGCCACGAGGGCTGCGGCGAATCTTGTATCCATAGTCAACCCCAAGTTTGGACGTAATTTACCCCGTCAAGGACTCGAAATCCAGTCGGAAAACAGGAGTGCGAGACATCTGCTGCAGCCACGACCGGCGGTCGCGGCCTTCCCGCGCATCGGAGCGCCTGCCAGACGGGCTCGTCGCGCCCGTCTACAAGGTTGCCCCTGTGGTTCCAAGTTGTAGCCGGGGACGGCTTGTCGCTTGCCCGCCGCGACCAACGGTCGCAGCTACAGAATGCACTTATCGCGGCTACGGATGTCAATCCCAGCAGTAGTGCCATACGCCCAGCCGATCATGGCTTGCGCGGGGCGGCGCGCCGGGTGTGGAAGAACGACTGCATGACTTCCCGGCACTCGGGTTCGAGGATGCCGGCGATATGGGCGCACCGGTGGTTGAGGTCGGCCTGCTGGAAGACCTGAAAGAGCGAGACCGCCCCGCCGCGCAGGGGATCGGTCATGCCCCAGACGACGAGGTGGATCCGCGCAAGCACGATGGCGCCGGCGCACATCACGCAGGGTTCCTTGGTGACGTAGAGGGTGCATCCGGTGAGCCTCCAGTCGCCCACGGCACTGGCCGCCTGGGTGATGGCCAGGATCTCGGCGTGAGCGGTGGCGTCCTTGAGCGTCTCGGTCTGGTTTCGGGCCTTGGCCACGAGATGTCCTTCGTGGACGATCACGGCGCCCACGGGCACCTCGCCCTCTTCGGCCGCCTCCCGAGCCTGTCCGAGAGCCATGCGCATGAATCTCTCGTGCGCCGCCGCGACCGCCGCGGCGTCGATGGCCGCATCCCGCTCTTCAGGTCCGATCATGTCCCCATGGTGCCGCAAGCCGGCGCCGTGTGCAATTCCCGGTCTGCGGGTTGGCTTCGACAGTCGACCGGCGGCGGGGCATACTGAAGGCGGATTGGAGCTGGCATGACGAAGTCGACCCGAATCGCGGCGTGGACGGTGGGCCTTGCGGTGGCGTCCGTGGTGGTCCTGGCGCTCCTCCGGCATTCGCTGCTGGGGTGGGCGACCGTCCGCTTCATCCGTTCCAGCACCGGTCTCGATGTGACGATCGAACGGATGAAGGTCCAGATCGCCCGGCCCTCGGTGCGGATCATGGGCATGACGATCCGCAATCCGCCGGGGTTCGAGGCGGGCGAGGCGATTCGTTTTCGCGAGATCTACGCCGAATACGACCGGCGTTCCCTGTGGAGCCGGCGGCCCCATTTCCGAAAGATCGTGATCGACATGCCGAATCTGGTGGTTGTTCGCAACGGGAAGGGCGAGCTGAACTGGAGCCGGATCGGCGGGGAGATCTCCCGCCGTACGCAGCCGCCCGGCGCCGCCACGAACGCGCCGCCCGTGGAGCCGGGACCCGGCGGAGGAACTGGCCGGCCGCAGCCGCCAACCGGTCCGGGATCCACGCCGTCGGGACCGCCCTACGAGGTCGACGAATTCGTCGTACGCATCGGGTCGATCGAAATGCGCGACTTCAGTTCCGGCCAGCCGAAGCCGCAGGTGCGACGCATGGATCTGGGGTTCGACCACACGGTGCGGGGTGTGACGGACTTCGGCGATGCCGGCAAGGAGATCGGTGGCGCCCTGCTCGTCAAGGCCGCGCCGATCCTGCTTCTCAGCGCCTTGGACGATCTGACCCGCAAGGCCTCCGGGGACGGAGGCGATCTCATGAAATCCTTCGAAAAGAACGCGCAAAAGCTCTTCAAGAAACTCGGTGCCGATCCCGGCGCGTCCTCGAATCTAACCGACAAGGGCGCCGCCGAACTCCAGCGGGCGCTGAAGAAGCTGTTCTGAACGATCGTCCGTCGCTGGCGCGCCGGACGAAGCCTGGTGGAGGTAAGGAGGGTCGAACTCCTGACCTCTTGAATGCCATTCAAGCGCTCTACCAACTGAGCTATACCCCCACAA
>CAYXFW010000398.1:0-3663 GCA_964464305.1 uncultured Verrucomicrobiota bacterium | reverse complement strand
TCAAAGACCCCTATCGGACAAGAGCCGAGAACGGGTTCATCGCGCATGGCGTCGATGACATGCCCGACCGAATCCCCCCGACCATAGACCGCGGCCGAGACTCCCCATGACCGTCGGCGGATCAGTATTGACCGAACCATGGCGCGGGCCAGCGGAATCCCGGCGGCACTGACTGCATAAGCAAGGAGAATCGAAATACGGCTGAGGCCGGGGCCGATGCGGAGCAAGAACGCCGCCAGAAGAACGATGCCGAAGATCGCGGCGAGCAGCACCTCAGTGCGCCGCAAGAGGTCGATCGGGCTCATCCCCCAGCCGGGGACGATCCGCATCACCACCGCCCCGGCCCACCACACCGGTATGATGGCGAACCCCCGGTCAATCGTGAACGGAATGCCCCGCAGGTACTCCAGAATGGCATCGCCCACAACGAGACCGAGCAGGAGAACGACAGTGTCTGAGACCAAGAGGCAGATCCCGTTGGCCACCATCCTTCCGCCAAAAGCCCGGCCCGCATGCAGCCCCGCGTCCGGATGTGTCAATCCCGATTCTGCCAGCGCCATGAATTCCGATCCATTCGCGCACGAACCCCAATGGCCCGTCGCACGTCTCGGGAGCCTAGCGCGAAGTACCTCCTACCGGAAGCCTAATCCCCTTGCCAGACTCCCGCGACGGTGCCGGCCAAACGTAGACTTCAACCGCATCGTCCTTGTGAACGAGCTCAAAATCCCTTGCCATCTGGCGAAGAGCTGCGTCCGTCCCTGCGCCAGCCCCTCCCGGCGGGCGAGCCGGAGACCCCGGGCGGCTCGTCGGATCGAACACGGTCCCTATCGCCCAGATTCTTTCGACGCGCGAGGTCAGTTCCCTGAACCCCGCGTGAGGATCAATCCATGATCCGGCCACTTCCACCCGGCCCGCAAACCTCGCCCGCATCCAGAACGCGAACTCCGTCTCGTCGCGAACCAGGACCGCATCCTGCGCGCGTGCGCGGGACAGCATCCATGTGCCTTGTGCCGAGTACAGGTCGGCGGACGGCAGGCGCAAGGGACTCATGCCGCCGATATAGTTGTGCAGGCCCATCGTCAGAGCCATGGCAAGAACGGGCCACAGGGTCCGGGCTTGTGCCAACGGGACAATCACAAGCCCGCAGAAGGCCAGCCACACCGGGGCGAGGCCGAATGCCCAGACCTCTGCATTTTCGGGCTGAAACCAGAGAACGCCGGCTGTGGAAACCATCGCCCAGGTCCAGACAGCCCAGAGCGTGCTGCGCCCCCCGGGAAGGGCGTCGCCAGCCTTGCGGGGCACCGCTCCCTGTTGTCGAGCCTGAATGGAACGGCGGATGGCGATCCCTGCACACACGATGGCGAGCGCAAACGTGATCGCTGCGCCCCAGACAAGCCGCCGCGGTAATTGCCGGCCGAGGTAGCATTCTTCGGCGAGCATTCGGTACGGGAACATGTTGCACAGCCAGTCGCGAAACGCTGGCCATCCCAGGAGAAAATTGCCGCTGAGCCAGGACTGCCCCAATCCGATGATTGCCTTCAAGAAAGTACCCGTACTCAGGTTCTCGCCATACCGGAAGAGACTGGGATAAGACGTCAGGAAGTCGCCGTGAATCGCGTGCAAGGCCATTAACCCCAGGGATAACCAGCCGAGTGAACCCGCGACGAAGGCAGCGGCGATCCACGGTCGGCGGCGCATGACGAGGTAGAGAGGAATGACGATCAGCATCGCGCCAACGTGAAGCACGCTGAACAACATGGCCAACGCCGCCATGGCCGTCGCAAGTACGAATCGTGGGGCGGTGAGACGGGATGTCGTGGCCACGTAGAGTGTCCCCATCGCGGCCAAGGTTGCAGGAACGATCGCCGCCGCCTCGGATGCGTATCTCCAGAAGCCGTAGGATACGGCGAAGAGAGCGGCAGCCAGAAGAGAACTCAGAGGACGGAGACTGAAACGGCGATAACAGAAGTGGAAGAACAAGTGGACAGTCGCGGCGGCGCAGAGCACGCTGAACGCCGACATCATGCCGAATGCCGACCAGGACAGCCCCATGAAGCCTGCGGCTTGGTGCATAGCGCGCATCGCCAACAGATAGAGCACTTCGTCGGCACGAAGGCACAGACTGCCGGCGCCATGCTCGACGATGAACGCGTTGCGAAATGCAACATCGGCCTCCGTATGGTTGACAGGCCGTGTGCATGCGTACATCCAGACCAGGAGCAGGAAGGAAAGTACCTGGATCGCTCTCTTCATACGCTACGAGAGCCCCTGCTTGGTCTCATGGGGACATGCGGCATCGTCGGTCTCCCGAAGTTCGTAACGCCGAATTCCCAGTAATTGAAGCGAGGCGTGCAGAAGAAAGGAAGGCACGATCCGCAGGTAGCGGCGCGCCAGACGGCGGGGCTCCTGGAACAACCGGAAGCACCACTGGAGCCCGTTCCGCTGCATCCAAACCGGTGCGTCCGCCCGAATGCCCGCCAGAATATCGAATGCCGCGCCAACTCCGATCAAGACGCCGCGCTCCAGCTTCGGCGTCAAGGCAGCCATCAGCCGCTCCTGCTTTGGGGTGCTTAGCCCGATCCAGACGAAGTCGGGCGACGTATCGCGGATTCCTGCGGCCATTGTCTCCAACTCGGGCTCGGTGATCGTTCGAAAGGGCGGCGAGAGGCGACCCACAAGGCACGCCCCGGGATATTGCCGCCGGATCTCATTCTCGAGCCGTTCCAGAACCTCCGGGGTCGAGCCGCAAAGATAATGGCGTCGGGCGACCGGCGCTTGTCCATCGGGTGCCGATGTGATTTTGAATACATCGCGCATCAAATCCGGGCCATACACACGGCCAAAATCCTGGCATCCACACTCCTGGCCGAACCAGACTGTCGGCATGCCGTCGGGCACAGTCAGCAGGGACGCATTATGAATCGACCGCAGGGACGGATCCGCCAGCGACTCCACGACCCCGTGGACGCTGGTAACACATACGTAGCCCTTCTTTCCCGCCCGCGCTGCGGCGCACACGGCCTGCGCTGCACGCGTACGATTCGTCACACTGATACCCACACCCAGAACGTTGACCCGCGGAGTCCCGGTCTCCGTTGCAGGGCGAAACGCCTCAAGACCATCCGACGCTCCCGCCTCCGGCGAGCCGGACACATCCCGGCGACTGCGCGGTGCGGCGCGTCGACTCACGACCTCTCCGCCCACCAGAGCTCTTGGCCGCCCCGTCAGGAATTGCCAGATCACAAGCACGACGAACCGGGGATTCCCGATGATGTAGCGCCGCCAAAGCCGGGCGGGTTCCACGCCGAGCCGAAAGAGCCATTCCAACCCGCTCCGCATCATCCATCGAGGAGCTTGGCGAAGTTGCCCCGCATGAAAGGCGAAGGCCGCGCCCACGGCAATGAGGACCGACGCCTTGACCTTCCCTCGAAAACGCGACACCCAGAGATCCTGCTTGAGGGTCCCCAATCCACACCAGACGATATCGGGATCGGCGGCATCGATCATCCTGGCGTCTGCTCGCTCTTCTTCGGGGGTCAAAGGACGGAACGGCGGCGCATGCATGCCCACCACCCGAAGCCCGGGGAGCCTGCGACTCAGATTGGCCGCCAGATCCTTCAGAACCTCCGGCGTCGACCCATAGAAATAGTGGCGGCAATGGAC